>JAZGEV010000012.1:0-6464 GCA_036478895.1 Flavobacteriaceae bacterium
CAAAACCATTTACAAGCAACTGAAAAGGGAAATTATCTTCAGGTTTTTTTAACCATTGTAGTATGTTCACTCTGGTTTGATTGGAAAGGGCTTTGCTAATTTCTATAATATCCATACCGCAAATATATACATATCTAGATAAGTAGATGTATTTTTTATAAAAAGTGTCACTATTTTAAAGAAAATAAACAACCTCGAGGAAGAGCCATCGAGGTATTAAATAAGAATTTCCTTTTTATTTCGATGCAGAATATCGGGGAATTGAAACCACAGACCCCGCTAAAAATCGGGGTTAGTTCAACTAACAATTACGGTATTAATAATAAAAAACCTGCCAAAAGAATAAGTATCGCCATTTTAACCCATTTCACTTTTTCCCAGAAAATACTTGAGTTTAAATACTGTCTTAATTGATCTGATACAATGGCAATAATACTAAATACCAAAAAGGCTTGTATCATAAAAATAATTCCCAAAATGATTATTTGTATAGAGAAGGAAAGTCCATTTTTACTGACAAATTGAGGAAGAAAGGCAATGAAAAACAGAGTTACTTTAGGATTTAAAACATTCATAATAAACCCTTTTTTGTATAATGGGAACCATTTTTCTTTGATATCTAAACTGTCATTTTCATTAGAGATTTTTACTGTTATCGTTTCTTCTTTGTAAGTTAAGTAAGCTAAATAAAGTAAATAAACGGCTCCAAATATTTTTATTCCAGTAAAAATAGAAGGTGATTTTTGTACCAAAACAGACAAACCTGTTGCTATTATAATGGTGTGTATAATAATACCCGATGCCAAGCCTGCTGCGATAATAATTCCATTCCTTTTCCCTTTGGTAATGCTTTCGGTGAGTACAAAAACATTGTCTGGTCCTGGCATTAATGACAATGCTACGGATGCCAATAAAAAAGATATGAGTAGTTCTATTTCCATAATTTCTTGTTTGCTATTGCAGTAATTTCAAGTTCTATTAAACATCCAAAGTGTAATTCTAAATGATGGTTTTTTGCTTTAGAATACAAAGTGTAACTATTTTTATTCCATTGTTTCTTATCTAATATAAGTGTTGGTTTAGTCATCATTGCATTTAGATTTAATACTTAAATATCTTTATACAAAGATACTTTACAAATACTCAGCTTAATTTTTTGTAAAGAAATAATAGTTGTGTTTTTGTTTCAAAAATAAGCATATTATGAAAGAAAAGGTCTTAATAGATTAATAAATTAGTGAATGGAAAGAAGAGCGCCCAGAATTGGATCATCTGCTATAGAAGTGGTTTGACGTATCTTAAAACTGAAAATAAGGCACTTTCAAAATTGCTTAAAAAATTATTAAAATCTTTAAATCGATTTTTGTGAATTCATTAGTGTCGGAAAGAGTTTTCTTTTTTTGAATTTAATAGACTATGAATGATGTTCTATTTAGGACTTAAACCCTTTTATATGTTTATATTTGATGATTATCTTTAAAAAAAGGTATTCTATCTAAAAAATGCAATTTTTAGATAATATATTAACTAACTTTGACAATAATTATGTATTAATCGTAAAAATCAACACCATGAAATCAATTTTAATCAAAAGTTTGTTTGTATTTTTAGTTTCAATTCAAACATATGGCCAATATGATTGGGAAACTGTAGTGTCTTTCACACCATCACAGTCTATTAAAGACATTTATCAAGTAGATGAAAGTATAGCATATGCATTAAGTAGTTTATATAACGGATCAGGATTGACTGTTAAAAAATCTACCAATGCTGGTGTAACTTGGACAGAGCTAAATACAGGTGTTACTGCTGGTATTGGATATCAAAAAATTGGTAGCCCAAACAATGGTGGTGATATTTTTATTGTTGGTTCATTAGGCACATTATTACATTCGGCTGATGGCGGAACAACTTGGAATAGTATAACAACAAGTATTGGAACAACCAATTTAAGAGATATTTATTTTCTTTCAAATATGATAGGATATATTGCAGCAGATAGTGCTAATATATTAAAAACTACCGATGGAGGTTTGACTTGGGTAGATATAAATCCAACAATGACAGGTGTAAGTACCATAGGAAGAATTTATTTTAAAACTGAATTAAATGGTTATATAGGTGGTTTTAATTTTTTTAAAGAAACTTTTGATGGCGGATTTACTTGGACAGATGTGCCTGGACATGAACCTCAAACAAATGCAAATATTTTTCAAATACAAAAGATAGAATTCCTAGATAGTAATGTTGGATATTTTAGTGGCGATAGAGGTTTGTTGTATAAAACTATTGATGGCGGAACTACTTGGGTAGATAAGCAAGTTACAATTCCTGGTTTTGTAGTAGAATCTTTATTTGATTTTGAGTTTATGGAAGGTAATCCAGACATAGGCTTTGCTTGTGGATATCACGGGTTATTGATCGCTACAGATGATGGAGGAGATTCTTGGGAATTTCATACTTCGGATTTACCAAACACTAACGGGACTAATGGCAGTCTTTTTTACACCATGTCGTTTTATGGAGATACAGGTTTAATGGGAGCGCAAGGTGGAAAAATATTAAAATTTAAAAGTAGTATACCTACAGCGATAAACGATCATTCCTTAGATGATGACGTAACAATTTATCCAAATCCTACAAATGACTATATTAATATTTTAGGAGAGATTTCAAAAATTGATGCTATTAAAATTATAGATATTCACGGAAAAGTTATAAAAATGATAACTCAAAATGTTACAAGCGTTAATTGTCAAGATCTAAATCCAGGAACTTATTTTATTAAAATAACTTCAGATTTAAAAAGTTACAATAAAATATTCTTAAAAAAATAAGAATTGATAGCTTTTTATAACTAACCTTGATATCTAGTTTGTGTTGAAAATTAATAGGTTCAACACAATTAACATTGTTATAGTACATACTTCTTTTAGTTATAATAACTGCCATTTTTGCAGTAAAAACACATCGGTATAGTTTTAGCAATATAATTGTTAAAAAAAGCATATGAATACTATTTTAAAATTATTATTAACAGCAGTTGCAGTCTTGGTGATCTCCTCTATTTTACCAGGTGTAACGGTTGTCGATTTTGACGCCGCATTTAAAGTTTCCTTAGTACTAGGCTTACTTAAGATTTTTATAAGACCAATTATCATATTTTCAACTTTACCAATAACCATTGTAACATTAGGTTTGTTTCTTTTTGTGATCAATACGAGTCTTATTTTAATGACCGATTATTTTCTAGACGGTTTTACAGTGAATGGTTTTTGGATCGCGTTATTATTTAGCCTCTTATTATCTGCATCGCAATCGGTTTTATACTCTTTATTAAAGAAAGAAAATACTATCCAAAAAAGATATTAATTTAAAAGAAATATATTAATTTTGCGCCTCCTTACTATTAAGTAGGTTTTTACACATAAATATTTGAAAATGAACATTACAAAAGAAAACATAGACGCATTAAATGCAGTAATTAAAATTGACATAGCTCAAAAAGACTACAAAGGAAAAGTAGAAAAACTTTTAGAGGATTATAAAAAAACGGCAAACATTCCTGGCTTTAGAAAAGGACAAGTGCCAATGGGCATGATTAAAAAACAATACGGGCAATCAATTATGGTTGACGAAGTGAATAAATTGCTACAAGAAGCCTTAAATAAATATTTAACCGAAGAAAAATTAGATATTCTAGGTAATCCATTACCAAAACCAAGTGCAGATTTTTCTTGGGATAAAACAGATTTTACCTTTGAATTTGAATTAGGTTTAGCACCAAAATTTGAGGTAAACCTTCAACCAAAAAAAGCTATTACGCACTACAAAATTACAGCAGATAAGAAAATGTTGGAAGAACAAGTTACAAATATTGCAGAACGTTACGGTAAAATGAAAGGTGCAGATGCTGTTACAAAAAATGCAAATTTAACAGGAACTTTTAAAAATGAAGAAAAAGCGATCGATAAAAAATCGACCTTTAAATTCGAAAAAATTGCTGGTAAAAAACAACAAAAAGAATTGTTGGGTGCAAAAGTTGGTGATGTGGTTACATTAAAAACAAAAGGTATGTTTGAAGATGATCATTTTATGCAAAACATATTGGGTGTTTCTCATGATGATGCTCACGGTTTAAACGTAGAAGTGTCATTTACAATAGAAGAAATTACCGAAACTGAATTAGCAAAAATCGATCAAGATTTATTTGATAAAATGTTTGGTAAAGATACTGTGAAGTCTAAAAAAGAAATGATGGACATGTTGAAAGAAGATGCTGAAAAGCAATTTGAACAACAAGCAGATCAACAATTATTAAATGCTGTAACAGAAAGTTTAATTGAAAACACAAAATTCGATTTACCTGCAGATTTCTTAAAAAAATGGTTAGCCGCAACTGGAGAGAATCCAATTACTTCAGAGCAAGCTACTGAACAATACGAGCAATCTGAAAAAGGCTTACGTTACCAATTAATAGAAGGTAAAATTGCAGCTGAAAATAAATTGCAAGTAACCTATGAAGAGTTAAGAGATTATGCAAAAGGTTATATTACGCAACAAATGGCTCAATATGGAAATATGAATCCAAAAGAAAAAGAGTTGAATGATATTGCTGATAGAGTGTTGCAAAATCAAGAAGAAGCTAAAAAATTACAAGACCAATTAATTAGTCAAAAATTGTTGACTTTTTATAAAGAAAATGTAAAACTAAAAGTGAAAGAAATTTCTTTTGATAAATTTGTAAAAGAAGTTTATAATAAGTAATAGTAAACAATTATAATATTTAAAACCACACTATTTTAATTAATAGTGTGATTTTTTTTGCCCAAATATTCGATTATGTCATAACATTTTTTTTATTATATTTATCGACTACAAAACCAAGCACATTATGAATCAACCAATCCACGGTGAAGAAATTAATAAAATATTATTAAAACCTCGTTTTAAAATGACATATGATGAAAGTCAAGAGGTAATTCTTAATAAATTTAAAGCTAATTTGTCTAATACAGACTGTAAGTATTGCTCAAAAATTTCAGACAATCATGTGTTTATGGACGTGCCAAAAGTAGATGCTCATTTTTGGTCACCGCAGTTGGCAGTTGAGGTTGTGAAAGGTGATAATGGAAAAACGATTGTAAAAGGGATTTTAGGTCCAAAACCACAAGTTTGGACATTGTTTATGTTTTTTCATTTCGCCATGGCGTTGGCATTTATTGTATTTTCAGTATTGTTTTATGTAAAATGGAGTTTAGAAAAGCCAGCTGCTTTTTATAAATTTATGATACTTGCATTACCTGTGCTTTGGGTAATCATGTATTTTGTAGGACAATGGGGAAAAAAGCTAGCCTATAAGCAAATGGTAGAATTGGATGATTTTTTAATGGAAACGCTTGACAAAAAATAATGGAAATTTCAAAAAACCTCCCAAATAATTTTGTCACTCTCATTTTTTTTTTTATAGGTTTACAGTATTAAATAACCAGTTTGCTTAATAAAACAAAAAAAAGCAAACACAAAACCTTATTATTATGAAAAAAATGATTAGTTTAGTGGCAATTACAGGAGTGTTTTTGCTTATGAGTTTTACTTCTTCGGTAGAAAAAAAGAAACCAAGTGAGGAGTTACAAGACGAATGTTATCAAGCCGCCCTTGAATTTGTAAACGCATTAGAGGGTTTGACTTCTGATCAAGAATATGGATATCACGGAAGTTATTACGATTGGTGTATTGGTGGATATCAATAGAATCTTTATTGCTTAAATATTTTTATAAAATAGAATTATTTAAGCAATATCTTAAAAATTTATAAATGAAAATAGTTTTATTTTTAATTTCTTTTTTAATGTTTTACTCATCGTTTTCACAATTCCAAGGGATTGTGAAATATATAGGTAGTGTTGACACTTCTAATATTGAAAAAAAAATAGACAGTTTAGACAAAGTAAAAAAAGACAAAGTAGTGTTAAAAGATGCTTTATATAAAGTGTTATCAGACACAAAAAGTATTAATTACACCTTAGAATTTAATTCAAATGAATCAAAGTTTTACAAGGAAACTAGTGAACTTGAAGTTAAGAACGTTTCCTTTAATTTAACTGAGATTTTAGGAGGTAAAGGACTTTTTTATTGCAAGTTAAAAGATCGAGAACTTTTGACTCAAATGGAGGCATATGGTGAAGATTTTTTAATAAGTAAAAATATAGATTCCTTAAAGTGGAAGTTATTGAATATTTCAAAAAAAATAGGTAAATATAATTGCTATAAAGCAACAACTCAAGAGCGAGTTGTAAATAGTAAAGGTATCTTTTTTAAAGAAGTGGTCGCTTGGTATACTTTAGATATTCCAGTATCTTTTGGTCCAAAAAATTTCAACAACTTACCTGGATTAATACTTCAACTTAAAATTGATAAATTTCTTTTTAAAGCTATTAATATATCGTTAAAGGACGATCCTA
>JAZGEV010000013.1:0-3034 GCA_036478895.1 Flavobacteriaceae bacterium
AAGGTTAATACATTTTGTACAGATCCATAAACTCTCATTTTATTAGATAAGTTGAATAATTTATCAAAAGTATATCCTACAGTTAAATTATCTAACTTTAAGAAAGAAGCATCTTCAATATAGTAATCTGATAAAATATTGTTATTTCCTACAAAGCCAGACTCCAATACATTTCTTACGCCATTATTAATAACATCTGGATTTGAAAGCATTAAATTTTGATATCCTAAATCTGAATTTATGTTATTATAAACAAAGTTTCCAATACTAGCTCTCCAAAACATGTTAAAATCAAATTTCTTAAAATCAACATTTGTATTAAAACCTAAAGTTACATCTGCATTTGGTCTTTTAAAGCGATATTGATCTGCCGATGTTATTTCTCCATCATTATTTCTATCTACATAAACACCTTCAATTGGTTTATCATTAGTATCATAAACTTGTTGATATACATAAAATGAATTTGGAGAATATCCAACAGTATGAACCTGAATTGTATTACCAACACCTGCAGTTCCGCCAGTAGGAATATTGTATTCACCATCTTCACCAGCTAGTAATTTTGTAATTTCAAGTGTATTATATGTTGCATTTAAACTAGTCCTTAATTTAAAATTCTCTTTGTCAATTATTTTTGCATTTATTGTAAACTCAACACCTTGATTTTCCATGTTACCAATATTTGCTAAACTCTCATTACTTAAACTTGATCCAGCTGGAAAAGGGATTCTATTTAACAAATCAGATGATTTTCTATAAAAAACATCAATTGCTCCGTCAATCCTTCTTTCAAACATGCCATAATCAAGACCTATATTATACGTTTCGGTTTCTTCCCATTTTAATAATGGATTATATGGTTCCGCTCTTGAAGTAAATACAAATTCATTTCCAAATTGGTATTGTGCTGTATCTTGTCCATTTAAATATCTTGGTAATCCTGGAAAATCAACGCCAATATCTTGTTGTCCTACAATACCCCAACCTAAACGTAATTTTAAATTATTAAATACAGTGCTATTTTCCATAAAAGATTCTTTATTTATTTTCCAAGCAAAAGCAGCTGATGGTGCATTCATCCATGGATTTTTTGAGTGATAAAAACGACTTGTTCCATCTCTACGTAAAGAAGCAGTGAATAAATATTTATGTTTAAGATTAAAATTAACTCGTGTAAAAAAGGATTGGAAATTTTGTTCACCAAAACTTTTCTTTTTCTTTAATGATTTATTAGGATCTCTTTGCACATCCCAACGATCTGATCTTTCATAATCATTATTCTGATAAGAATAACCAGCAGTAACTTCTATATTACTATCCATATTTTCCATATCTTTTTTATATGATAAATAGAAATCCATCAATTTGCTTTTATATTTATCATTAAAATCACTAATGCTTCCATAATTACTACCATCAGCATTTATTGTTGATAAAGAGTTTGTAGCAGTTACATTTTTTCCATGACCTTTTGAATGGTCAATTCCCAATACTAAATTTGCTCGCAAACCTTTTAAATAAGGTAAATCATAATCAAATTTAACATTACCAATACCACTACTATAATAGGATCTATCTGTTTTTTGATGTAAAGATGCTAATGGATTATATGAAGCACCAAAGGCTAAATCATTATTACTGTCTAACCAATGTCTATATCCACCAAATGCATCATTACCAGAATATATATCTTGTGTTGGATCCGATTTAATAGCATTAATTATAGCACCAGTATCTGCATTACGATGTCTTCTTTGTGTAAAACGATACGATGTAGTTATTTTTAATTTATCTTTAAAAAGTTTTGTACCCAAATTTAAAGAATACGTTCCTTTTTCGAAATTGGATGTACTAAGCACACCATCTTCTTCTGCAAGTCCTAAACCTAATCTAAAATTAATTTTATCAGTACCACCACTCATACTAAAATCGTGATTCATTCCTTTACCAGTGTCAAATATTTCATCTTGCCAGTCAGTATTTGCTGTTCCAAGTTTTGCTACTTGGTCTGCAGTTCCATTTGCATTTATAAAATTACGATATTCATCAGCAGATAAAACATCAATTTTTGTATTCTGATTTTTTAAAGTTAAACTAGTACTGTAATTATATTTTAGTTTTCCTTTTTTTCCTTTTTTAGTCGTTACTAAAATAACGCCATTGGATGCTCTAAAACCATATATTGCAGTAGCAGATGCATCTTTTAATATTGAAAAACTTTCAATATCATTGTTATTTAAATTATATAATGAGCCACCTGGCACACCATCAATAACAATTAACGGGCTTTGATTTGCTAAAAGCGAAGTGCTTTCTCTTATTCGTATAGTTCCACCACCACCTGGAGAACCACTAGGTGTTACTACAACACCTGCAACTTTTCCAACCAACATCTGTTCTGGAGAAGCGACACCTTCATTTTTTAAATCTTTTGACTTTACCATAGTTACAGATCCAGTTGCATCTTTTTTAGTCGTGCTTCCATATCCAATAATTATAATTTCATCTAGAGCTTCAGAACTGTTTTCCAAAACTACATTAATAGAATTTGAATCAATTTGAATTGTTTTTGGTTTGTATCCAATATAAGAGAAAATCAATGAACTTCCCTTATTTGCCTTGATTGTATATTTACCATCAAAATCGGTTACTGTACCTTTATCTGTACCTTGCACTTTTACATTTACATTAGGTAATGGATCACCAGTTGCTTGTTCCGTCACAACTCCTCTAATTGAATTTTGCGCAACTAAAAACATTGGAATCAAGAATAAAATACCTAAAATAGATAATCTTAATTTGTTCATTTTAATTTGTTTAGTTTTTATTAATTAATAATCTATACTTAATATAAAAAGCATAAATACTTGTTATTTAATTTCATAGCATTTTTTAAAAAATTAAACCTTCGTTTAACATTCACATTTCACGTTGATAAAATTACTATAAATAGTAGTATTAAAATATTGCAAAGTAGGAATATTAATAACGAAATCGTTTTCGTGTTGATAACTTTTATGTAAATTGCAAA
>JAZGEV010000014.1:0-3327 GCA_036478895.1 Flavobacteriaceae bacterium
GCCAACTAAGAGAGTACATAGTAAAAGGATTTGTATTAGATGATGAACGATTGAAAAATCCTGATTTACCTTTCGATTATTTTGAAGAATTGGAAAAACGAATACAAGATATTCGAACTTCCGAAAAACGTTTCTACAGAAAAATAACAGACATTTACGCAACAAGTGTAGATTACGACCCTACATTAGAAATTAGTATTAGCTTTTTTAAAACCGTACAGAATAAATTACATTGGGCTATTACTGGGCAAACAGCTGCTGAAATAATAACCCAAAGAGCTGATAGTTTAAAAGAGAATATGGGATTAACCACTTGGAGAGGCAGTAACATTAGAAAAACAGATGTTTCAATAGCCAAAAATTACCTAAAAGAGGAAGAGCTATCTGCTTTAAGCAATTTGGTTGAACAATACTTAATTTTTGCACAAGGACAAGCTCAACGTAGAGTCCCAATGTATATGAATACTTGGATTGAAAAATTAAACGGGTTCTTAACATTAAATGACCGAGAAATTCTTAATAATGCAGGAAGTATATCTCACGAAATTGGAAAAGAAAACGCAGAACAAGAATACCTGAAATTTAAAGAGAATAAACAAAAAACTATTTCAGAAGGAGACTTTGAAAAAGCTATAAAAAAAATAGAAAATAAGAAACGGAAATAAGCCAACGCAAGGTTCAAGCACATTTATTTTTTGCCAACGCTTAAAGCCAACTCTTAAAAAAATAAAAGAGCTTAAACCGCCAACGCTAGCAAGTTTGCGGAAAGAAAAAAAGCCAGACACCTAACAATGTATAAAAAACATAGGGCGTTTGTGCTAAACCGAAAGTTCTGTGAGTATTAATGAAGTTCGCTAAATATAAAATTTGGCATTTAAGAGAAAAAATAAAAGCAAAATATTTATATTTAGCTAAGTAATAAACTGAAACGAAAGTGCTTTTTAACTGCCCTACGTTTCTTATACTAAACGTTAGGTGCAAGCTGAATAAACATTACGACTATTAAATAAAAAGACCTATTAAAATGACAAAAAAACATCTTTTAGTTTTTTCACTTCTAATTTTTTCATCCTCTCTATTCGCACAAACCTATATTACCAATGTTACGGTAACTGATGTAGAAAAACAAAAATTAGTGCCTAATCAAACTGTCGTAATTACTAACGACTTGATTTCAAATATTAAAAAAATTAATAAAATAAAGGTTCCTAAAAATGCTACTATAATTGATGGGACAGGTAAATATCTTGTTCCAGGTTTAGTCGATGCACATATTCATTTTTTCCAAAATGGAGGCTTATATACTCGTCCAGATGCTATTGATTTGAGAAAACACAAGGGTTATGACCAAGAAATTGCATTAGCAAAAACCGATATGGAGACTAAATTAAGAAGGTATCTACAAAATGGAATTACTACCGTGATTGATGTAGGCTCCAATTATCATTTTCTAAAACAACGTAAGGATTTTTCAGATAAAATGTTTTCACCTGCAATTTTTATAACTGGTCCTTTATTGACTACTTATGAACCAAAAGTCTATGAGAATTTAGGAGAAAATGAACCTTTTACCTTAACAGAAACTATTGAAGATGGTATTAATGGAGTTAAAGAACAATTGCAATATAACCCCGATTTTATAAAAATTTGGTATATCGCAGGAGCAGACGGTTTAAGTATAGAGGAAAGTGCCCATAAAAATCTACCAATAATAAAGGCAATCATAGATGAAGCTCATAAAAATAATTTAAAAGTTGCAGTACACGCAACCCAACGGATTACCGCACAATTGGCTGTAGAAAATGGTTGTGATTATTTAGTGCATAGTGTGGATGATGAGATTTTGAAAGCCGATTTTGTTAAATTACTAAAAGAAAACAAGACAATACTTTGCCCAACATTAATAGTTCATGATGGCTATGTAAATACCTTCGGACAAAAAATCAAAATGAGTAATTATGAATTATTAAAAGCCGATCCATATCAATTGGGTTCATTATTAGATTTAAAACATTTACCAGATACCTTACTTATCAATAATTATAAAAAAAGTTCCAACTCCAATGAGAGTATTGCTCGTTTGAATAAAGCTGATTCCATCAGTATAGTAAATCTCAAAATATTGTCGGATGCAGGTGTTTTAATTGCAACGGGTACAGACGCAGGCAATATTGGTACTTTGCATGCTTCATCATATTTAAGTGAATTAAAAGCAATGAGTAAAAGCGGAATGACCAATTGGCAGCTTATACAAGCTTCAACAATCAATGGCGCAAAAATCCTCAATAAAGAAAATGAATTTGGGACAATCACAATAGGAAAAAAAGCTAACTTAATCTTACTAAATGACAGCCCAATTGAAAATATTGAAAACATCACCAAAATTGATTTAGTAATTAACAATGGAATTGTTATTAAACCAGATTCTTTAATTAAAGAAACTCCTGAATTATTAGCACAACGACAATTAAATGCTTACAACTTCAGAAACATTGAAGCCTTTTTAGAACCTTATGCAGAAGATGTTGAAGTTTATGCATATCCTAATAAGTTACTCTATAAAGGCAAAGAAAAAATGAGAGAAGGATATTCAAAAATGTTTGAAAATACACCAAATTTACATTGTGAATTAAAAGCAAGAATAGTTCAAGGGAATGTAGTAATTGACAAAGAGCGTGTTCAATTTGGAAATAAAATTTTAGAAGCAGTTGCTATTTATCATATTGAAAATGATAAAATTAAGAAGGTATATTTTATTCAATAATATTGTGTGGACTTTTATTGCTAAGATGAGATGGAAAGAACGCCAGCACCTAACAAAGTATAAAAATAATAGCCGAAATAGTAGTAATTATGAACATTGTAGTCCGCATTAAATTTAGTAGTAAACTGAAAATTTCTACTTCCGCAATCGGCTACTATTCTTATACAAACCGTGCAAGCTAAAAAAAATCCACCGCACGGTCAAGCACATTTCATTTTGCTCGTGCCTCACAAAATAAAAAGAGCTTGCCCTTTCCCACCACAACCCATTAAATCAAAATTGGAACATTAGTAATATTTTCAGAAACAAATGTTGGTTAATTCGGAACATTTATATACTTTTACGGAACAATAAACATATATGACTTTTCTCGGTAAATATTTAACGGACAAATCAATAAATAGAGCTCAAGTATCTAGAAAAACTGGAATTGGAAAATCACGTCTTAGTAATCTCAGTACAAAAGAAGATACTAATCTCAAAGCAGAAGAACTATATTTGATTTCAAAAGCAATAGATGCTGACCCAAGTGAAATTCTTGAAAAAATATACGGACACCTAAA
>JAZGEV010000015.1:0-32313 GCA_036478895.1 Flavobacteriaceae bacterium
GCCGGACGTTTTGACCGTCAGATTTATGTAGATTTACCAGATTTAAACGAGCGTAAAGAAATTTTTGAAGTACATATTAAACCACTAAAATTGGATAAAGATGTAGATTTAGAATTTTTGGCTAAACAAACTCCTGGATTTTCTGGTGCAGATATTGCAAACCTTTGTAACGAATCTGCTTTAATTGCAGCGCGTAAAAATAAAAACACAATACAACACCAAGATTTTTTAGACGCAACAGACAGAATAGTTGGCGGACTAGAAAAGAAAAATAAATTAATTACTGTTAAAGAAAAAACAACTGTTGCGTATCACGAAGCTGGTCATGCAACCGTAAGCTGGATGCTAGAACACGCCTCACCTCTAGTAAAAGTTACCATAGTACCACGAGGACAATCACTTGGTGCCGCTTGGTATTTACCAGAAGAACGCATGCTTGTTTCAAAACAACAAATGTTGGACGAAATGTGTGCTACTCTTGGTGGTAGAGCCGCAGAAAAAGTAATTTTTGATGTCATAACAACAGGTGCATTGAGCGATTTAGAGAAAGTAACCAAACAAGCCAAAGCAATGGTAATGGTTTATGGACTAAGTGATAAAATAGGTAATATTAGTTATTACGATCCTGCTGGACAAGGCGGTTTCACAAATCCATATAGTGAAAAAACAGCACAAATAATTGATGAAGAAATCTCATTACTTATAGAAACACAATACCAAAGAGCTATTAAAGTTATTAGTGACAACAAAGATAAACTAACCTCTTTAGCAGAGCTTTTATTAGAAAAAGAAGTTATTTTTGGCGATGATTTAATCAAAATATTTGGCGAAAGACCTTTTGTAAAATCTCCTATTGCAATAAGCAATAGTAAGAAAATAGAGAACGCTAAAAAAGCGGCAAAGAAAGTAACAAAAAAAGAAACGAAGTCCGAAGAAGAATAATTTTTTAAGGACCTCACATCTCAAATCCAATTCATATTCTTAATTTTATGAATTGGATTTTTTTTTATTATAATAGAATTGCAGTTTACCTTTATAAATTTGTATCTTTGACCATAATATTACATAATTCCATGAGTTTTTTTAAAAAAATTTTTTCTTCATCATCAAAAAAAAAGGAAGAAACCGACTCCAATGAAGAGGAATTAAACCTACCAATAGATCAAAGTTTTGTACATCATTTTACTCAAAAAAAAGGAAAATTTTTATATTGTAATCACATTGAAGAAGTACAGCAATATCTATCAGAAATTTTACAAGAAAACGTTTGGGAAGATGTGCTCTGCAACGATAAAGATTTAAAGAAAATGTTGCTTACATCTGGTGCTAATAGCACATCAAAACAACAGTACAATCAACCATTTTTTACTACTTGCGAACATTTAATTGCAAAAGATGGTAGTATCTTATTTTCCTCAAATCAATTGAGTGAAAAAAAATTACAAGAACTACCCATTCATTTTATTGTTTTTGCTAAAACAAGTCAAATTGTGATTAATAGCGATCAAGCCCTAATGAGTATTAAGAATAAAAACAAAAAAAACATTCCTTCAAATATTAGTGCAACAAAATGCTATGATCCTAATAAAAAGGAAGAAGATTTTATGGATTATGGAAACAACAATTCCAAAAGTTTATACTTACTTTTATTAGAAGATCTGTAATTATGAACGAAATTTCTAAACGTATTATTTTTGGCTTAATTTATGTCTTATTGGTTGTATTTGCAACAACTTTTAATCAATTCACTTTTTTTGGTTTATTTTTTATATTTATGCTTTTTTGCATTTATGAATTTCAAAAAATGCTCAACTATAAAAGTGTTTTTCCCTATGTAATTGGTGTTTTATTATTTACAGCTTCAGTGGTAAAATTATCGAATTCGTTTAGCTATATGCAACAATTTGCAAAAAGCACACTCATAGAACATCTATTTAAACTAAGTGCTGTAGTAGCTGTATTTATTGCTTTTATAAGCACCTTATTTCTGCAAAAAAAAGAAGTTCACTCATTTTTAGGAAATATTGGGCTAACACTTATTTATCCTATATTACCGTTTATTCTATTAATACAAATTCCGTTTTATAAAGACACGTTCGATAATAAAATTATATTAGGTGTCTTTATTTTAATTTGGATGAGCGACACCTTTGCCTATATTATTGGTCGCAAATTTGGAAAACATAAATTATTTGAAAGAATTTCTCCAAAAAAAACCATTGAAGGTTTTATTGGCGGCTTTGTATTCACACTAATTACTGCTTATATTTCATCTCTTTATTTCACAAACACATCTTTGGTCAATTGGATAGTTATTGCTATAATTGTCAGCGTTTTTGGTTCTATTGGCGATTTGGTAGAATCGATGTTTAAACGCGAGGCTAAAATCAAAGACAGTAGCAATTTTATTCCAGGCCACGGCGGATTTTTAGACCGCTTGGACAGTGTTATTTTTGCAGCACCATTCATTTACGTATTCTTATACGCAACTCAATATCTAAATTTATTTTTAAATGTTTCATAAAGAAGGTTACAAAATTATATTCATATCTCTTTTTATTAGCGCTATTGCGATAATTCTGATTAATAAATACATCCATTTTCCTATTTCTAGTAATTTAATGAAGGTAACTGTATTTGTTTTATTGGGATTGATATTACAATTTTTCAGAAATCCAAAACGAAATACAATACCAAATTCAAATCAAATTATTGCACCTGTTGATGGAAAAGTAGTTGTGATTGAGGAAGTTGTAGAAACCGAATATTTTAATGACAAACGTAGACAAATTTCTATATTTATGTCGCCTTTAAATGTTCATGTAACTCGTTATCCAATAAGTGGTAAAGTAAATTATAGTAAATATCATCCTGGTAAATATTTGGTTGCTTGGCATCCAAAATCATCAACCGAAAACGAACGCACAACCATAGTCGTTGAAAACAATAGTGTTGGAGAGATTTTATACCGCCAAGTTGCAGGTGCTTTAGCTAGACGTATTGTAAATTACGCTAAAAAAGACGCTACAATTAAACAAGGAAAAGATGCAGGATTTATAAAATTTGGTTCGAGAGTAGATATTTTTATACCTTTGGACATGAAAATTACTGTTAATCTAGATCAAGTTTCTAGAGGTGGCGAAACAGTTATTGCCGAATTAGCTTAAATATACAATGACCAATTTAGATAAAAAATTCAATAAAGCTTACGAAATAGCATCGGCTATGACCAAAGTTTTACCGCCAGATGTGATGCTACATTTTTACGCTTACTATAAAATTGGTTGTAATAATAGTAGTTTGCATATGCCTTCGGGAAATAGTGAATTACGCAACGGTTTTAAATTAAACGCTTTATTTCAATTTAACGCAGTTAGTGCAGATGAAGCCAAAGAAAAATACATTGCATTAGTAGAAAAATACACAAACCAAAAAATTAACTTATAATGAAAAATTACTTCCTTTTACCAGCACTACTTATTTTAATTGGGTTCACCTCTATTTCTTGTAAAAAAGAAAAGCCTGCCAATGCCAAATACAGTATTGAAACCAAAACAACTACAATTAATTGGACGGGTTATAAAACCACAGAGAAAATACCTGTGCCTGGAACATTTAAGGTTCTAAATATTACAAAAAGTAATACTGGCGAGAATCCTAATACTGTTTTTAACGGTTTGGAATTTAGCATACCTGTAAACAGTATCGATTCAAAAAGTGCCGAAAGAGATGCCAAAATTGTCACTTCTTTTTTTGGTAAAATGACAGATACAAAAACCATAAATGGTAAAATAAATCTAGGTGAAAAAGGAAAAGGCTCTATCGATTTAACTCTAAACGGCATTACAGCAAAACTGCCTATGACCTACATTATTAGTGGTCAATTAGCTGAGTTTAATGCTACACTAGATCTTAGTAACTGGAAAGCTAAATTGGCTATCGATGCGCTAAATAAAGTTTGTCGTGAAAAACACAAAGGAAAAGATGGTATTTCTAAAACTTGGAACGAAGTGGCTATACACGTAGTTTCTTACTTGAAAGTGGAGTAGGTTTTTTTGTTAGACATACTTTTAGACTTGTAGACTGCTAGACTGCTAGACTGCTAGACTGCTAGACTGCTAGACTGCTAGACTGCTAGACTGAATTTTAAAATTAATTTCTTAGTTGTCAAAAAAGTATTCTTTAACTAATCTTTTTTAATGACTGTCTTAAAAACTGTCAATTCATACATCTTATGTCATTTTATTAATTCACACTCAACAACTTCATCAATTCTCAACACAAATCCACCAAAAATTTTCCTTACTTTTGCAACTTAACAAAGCAAAATGAACATAAAAGACCTTTTACAAAACTCCGTAAAAAAAGCTGTAAAACAATTATTCGATAAGGAGATTGAAACCGCTGATTTCCAAGCAACCAGAAAAGAATTTGAAGGTGATATTACCTTAGTTGTATTTTCTTTATTACGCTATGTAAAAGGAAATCCTGTACAGATTGGAACGCAAATTGGTGATTTTTTGGTTGAAAATGAAAAATTGGTGACTAAATATAATGTGGTTAAAGGGTTTTTAAATATTTCTATAGCTAACTCGTATCATTTAGACGAATTCTATACTGCATTTCCAAGTACTGATTTTGGTTTTCAAAAAGCTGAAAGTGATACTGCAACAATGGTAGAATATTCTTCGCCAAATACAAACAAACCTTTACATTTAGGCCACGTAAGAAATAATTTATTGGGTTACTCTGTAGCAGAAATAATTAAAGCAGCAGGAAAAAAAGTAATTAAAACACAAATTATCAATGATCGTGGGATTCATATTTGTAAATCTATGTTGGCTTGGCAGCGTTTTGGTAATGGAGAAACTCCAGAAAGTACCGGTTTAAAAGGCGATAAGCTGGTTGGTAATTATTATGTGAAATTCGATAAAGAGTATAAAAAAGAAATTGCAAATTTAAAAGACAACGGCATTGCAGAAGCCGATGCAAAAAAACAAGCGCCACTCTTATTAGAAGCTCAACAAATGCTACAAAAATGGGAAGCTGGTGACGAAGCAACCGTAAAACTTTGGTCTACAATGAACCAATGGGTTTATGATGGTTTTGGCATTACCTACAAAGCAATGGGCGTTGATTTTGACGCGCTTTATTATGAAAGTAAAACTTACTTATTAGGTAAAGAATTTGTGAGTGAAGGTTTAGCATCTGATGTTTTTTATAAAAAAGAAGACGGCTCTGTTTGGTGTGATTTAACAACGGATGGATTGGACGAAAAAATAGTTTTACGTAGCGATGGAACTGCCGTTTATATGACACAAGATATCGGTACAGCAATACAGCGTATAAAAGATTATCCCAATGTGAATTCTATGGTATATACCGTAGGAAACGAACAAGATTATCACTTTAAAGTTTTGTTTTTAATCCTTAAAAAATTAGGTTTTGAATGGGCAGAAAATTTATTTCACTTATCATATGGTATGGTAGATTTACCAGAAGGGAAAATGAAATCTCGCGAAGGAACCGTTGTAGATGCTGATGATTTAATGGCAGAAATGACCAATACAGCTCGTGATATTTCTGAAGAACTAGGAAAACTAGATGGTTACTCAACCAAAGAAAAAGAACGTTTATACAAAACCATTGGAATGGGTGCTTTAAAATATTATATCTTAAAAGTAGATCCAAAAAAACGAATTTTATTCGATCCTAAAGAAAGTATCGACTTTAACGGAAATACAGGTCCTTTTATACAATATACGTATGCAAGAATACAGTCAATTTTGAGAAAAGCGGACTTTGATTATTCATTTAACGTTCTCGACTCCGCTCGAACTGACACACTTAAAACTAGAAGTGACAACGGCAATGTCAATTCGAACGAGGTCAAGAATGTGTTTGAATTACACGATAAAGAAAAATCGGTTTTAAAACAATTAGCAGAATTTCCAGATGCTATTCAATTGGCAGCTAAAAATTACAGTCCGGCAATTATTGCAAATTACACCTATGATTTGGTGAAAGTTTACAATACTTTTTATCAAACGGTTCCTATTTTGGGTTGTGAAGATTTAGATATTAAAATATTTAGAACCCAGTTATCTCAGAAAGTTGCGGATACTATTAAATTAGCTTTTGAATTGTTGGGGATTTCTGTTCCAGAGAGAATGTGATTTTTTTTAAGAGACAAGAAACTAGAAGCAAGAAGTAAGACTGTTTCCGTCTAGTTTAGCAATTTGTTTTTATATACTATATATTTTGAAATGAATTAAATTGCGAATACTTTTATCATTGCGAGGATGAACGACATAGTAATCTTTTAAAGAGGTCAACCACTCTTTCAAGCTCATCATAATGACATCAATTCAACAACTAAACACAAGAACAATCTACAATTAAACAATAATTCAACAACTAATGAATCTAATAACTCATCTAAAAAAGCAAACTTCATTCTCAGAAAAAAGTATTACAAATACCGTAAAACTTTTAGATGAAGATTGCACCATTCCGTTTATTTCTCGTTATCGAAAAGAAATGACTGGTAATTTAGATGAAGTAGAAATTGGCTTAATAGTAAAATTGAAAAAGGATTTTGAAGCCTTTCAAAAACGAAAAGAGACGATTTTAAAAGCATTAAAAGAACAAGAGGTTTTAACCGAAGATTTGAAAGACAAAATCATCCGATGTCAATCATTACAAGAGTTAGAAGATATCTATCTGCCTTATAAGAAAAAGCGAAAAACCAAAGCCGAAACGGCTCGTAAAAATGGTTTAGAGCCATTTGCCAAGATTATCTTAGCACAACGCAATGATAATATCGATTTTATTGCCTCGCAATACTTAAATGACACAATTCAAAATGAAGATCAAGCCATTGAAGGTGCTGGTTTTATCATAGCTGAATGGATTAATGAAAACATTGCTGTCCGAAATAGATTAAGGCGTATTTACGAAAGAAAAGCAATCATTTCTGCCAAGGTAACTAGCAAAACAAAAAAGCTAAATCCGCACGACAAAGCATTTGATAAAGCGCAAAAATTTAAAGACTATTTTGATTGGGACGAAGCGCTTAATCGCTGTCCATCACACAGACTTTTAGCGATGTTAAGAGCAGAAAACGAAGGTTTTGTAAAAGTAAAAGTGGCTGTTGAAAAAGAAGATGCATTAGAGATTATTGATCAACGGATTATTAAAAACAACTCGGACAGTAAAAAATATATAGAGAAATTTATTGACGATGCCTACAAGCGTTTGTTAGCACCTGCATTATCCAATGAAATTTTACAAAAATCAAAAGAAAAAGCAGACGCAACCGCTATAGACGTTTTTGCTAAAAATTTAAAACAATTATTATTAGGATCGCCTTTGGGCGAAAAAAATGTTTTAGCCATTGATCCTGGTTTTAGAAGTGGTTGCAAAGTAGTTTGCTTGGATAAAAATGGGAATTTTAAAAAATACGACACTATTTTTCCGCATCCACCACAAAATGACAGTGCTTTGGCAAGTAAAAAAATAAGTGATTTGGTTAACAAATATAACATTGAAGCCATTGCAATTGGAGATGGAACGGCTTCGAGAGAAACTGAAAATTTGGTTAAAAGTATTCCGTTTCAAAAGGAACTCCCAATATTTGTAGTGAGTGAAGCTGGCGCTTCTATTTATTCGGCAAGTAAAATTGCTCGCGATGAATTTCCTAATGAAGATGTTACGGTACGTGGTGCAATTAGCATTGGAAGACGTTTGCAAGATCCATTAGCCGAATTGGTTAAAATTGACGCAAAATCTATTGGTGTTGGACAATACCAACACGATGTAGATCAAAGTAAATTAAAAGACGAATTAGAAAATGTGGTTTCTAGTTGCGTGAATTTAGTTGGTGTAAATATAAATACAGCAAGTACATCTTTACTGACTTCAGTATCTGGCATTGGTGCTAAATTAGCTGAGAATATTGTTTTACATCGCGATGAACACGGTGCTTTTAAATCGAGAACCGATATTAAAAAAGTAGCACGTTTGGGCGCAAAAGCTTTTGAACAAGGTGCTGGTTTTTTACGCATTAAGAATGGTAAAAACGCCTTAGACAATTCTGCTGTACATCCAGAGAGTTATGCAATAGTTAAGAAAATGGCACAGTCTTTAAAAACAACTGCAAATGATTTAATTGGAAACAGCCAATTATTATCCAATTTACAATTAGCCCATTTTGTTACTGAAAAAACAGGGCTACCAACGCTAAACGACATTAAAAAAGAGTTGGAAAAACCAGGCTTAGATCCACGTGAAAAAGCCAAAGTTTTTACTTATGACCCAACTATTAAAACAATTGAAGATGTAATATCTGGTATGGTTTTACCAGGTATTGTAAATAATGTTACGGCTTTTGGTTGCTTTGTTTCTATAGGCATTAAAGAAAGTGGTTTGATCCATATTTCAAATCTATCGGATACTTTTATAAAAGACCCCAATGAAATTGTAAGTTTACAACAGCATGTTATGGTAAAAGTATTGGATGTTGATGTAACTCGTAAACGAATTGGTTTAAAATTAGTTTAAATGGCAGTATCAAATTTACAAAAAAAATTAGGTAATATAGATCTTTATCTTTTAGATCAGGTTTTGAAAAATCGCATTTCTAAATCCAATTCTATTTTAGATGCTGGTTGTGGTAGTGCTCGAAATATGCATTATTTTATTAGTAATGGATATCAAATTACTGGAATAGATTCTGATAAAGATCAGATTGAAAAAAATAGAAAAAAATATGCCGCAACTAATTTTGATTTAGGCACACTAACTAATTTGCCATATAAAAAAAACACATTTGACTATGTTATTTGTAATGCTGTTTTACATTTTTCAACTAGTGAAAATCAACTATTTAAAATGCTAGATGAACTTTTTCGCGTACTAAAAACTGAGGGAACGCTTTTTATAAGAATGACTTCGAATTTTGGTATTGAAGATAATGTAAATCTAATTAAAGATGGTGTTTACAAAATACCTGATGGATCTACACGATTTTTACTAACAATTTCAATTTTAGAAAAATTAAAAAGTAGATACAATATAACTTTTATAGAGCCAATGAAAACAGTAAACGTATCTAATAAAAGATGTATGACCAACTTAGTTTTAAGAAAAAACAAGTAAACATAATTTTTCATATCTTTGCAAAAATTAATAAATAATATGAAAATAGAAGTATCCAACGGAGAAATAGCAGACAAGCTAACGATTATAGAAATTAAGCTAAAACACATTAAGGATGAGGCAAAATTAAAAAACTTGCGTACCGAATATGCTGTTTTGGATAAAGCTGTTGCTGAAATTATTAAAAAAGATCACGAATTATATATTGCATTATTAAATATAAATCAAGAATTATGGACTATTGAAGATGATATTCGTGATTTGGAACGCGATAAAGACTTTGGAGAATCGTTTGTGAAAACAGCCCGTGCTGTTTATTTTACCAATGATAAACGGTCTGAAATTAAAAGGCAAATAAACGAATTGACTGGTTCTAATTTGATTGAAGAAAAATCGTATCAGAAATATGATTAAGGCTTTTACAAAAAAAGTATTACAATTAAAAATACCGTAAAGCTATAAGCATTACGGTATTTTTTAATATTACAAAGTTAATTTATCAAGATATTAATAAACTAATCTTGAACTAAACACATTCATTTATCGATTCCTATTTCTAGAATTTCGATTATTCGACTTTTTATTGGATGAATTTGTATTTGAATTCCCTCGTGAATTACGATTATCACCTTTAGATAATCTATTTTTTCTTCTTTGCTGACGTTGCTTTATGTCATCTGCCTTTTGCGCTTTCGTTTTTGGCTTTTCATTATCTGGCTGAATGGCACTAGGTTCAAAACCTTCAATAACCGTGCTTTTCAACTTTATTTTTAATAATTTTTCAATGCCTCTTACGTATTCAATTTCATCGCTACTTACTAGAGATATTGCCTCACCATTTGCTCCTGCTCTACCTGTTCTTCCAATTCTATGAACATAATCTTCGGAAATATTTGGTAATTCAAAATTAATAACATGTGGTAGTAATGGAATATCCAATCCACGCGCTGCAATATCGGTTGCAACCAAAACACGTACAGAGCCGTCTTTAAAACCTGCCAAAGCCTTTGTTCTTGCACCTTGACTTTTATTTCCATGTATCGCGGCAGCTTCAATGCCTTTTGCAATCATTTTCTTACATAGTTTATTTGCGCCATGTTTTGTTCGTGTAAACACTAAGACTTGTTGCCAATTACCATCTTTTATTAATTTGATAATTAAACCCGTTTTACTTGATTTATCGGTTCTGTAAATTTTCTGAATAATTTTATCAACTGTTGAGTTTTCTGGTGCTGCCTCAACTAAAGTAGGTTGGTGCAAAAACTCTCCAGCAAGTTTTTTAATCTCTTTTGAAAACGTTGCAGAAAATAATAAATTTTGTCTTTTCTTAGGCAATAAGGCAAATATTTTATCAATATCGCGTTTAAAACCCATATCCAACATACGATCTGCTTCGTCTAAAACTAGAATATCAACACGGTTTAATGATAATTTATTTTGATTTTCTAAATCTAACAATCTACCAGGCGTTGCTACTAAAATATCCACACCTTGTCTTAAAGTTGCAATTTGAGATGCTGGTTTAACACCACCAAAAATTACAGTAGAACGAATATTTAAATGCTTAGAATATTCTTTTATATTATCTTGTATCTGTGCCGCTAACTCACGCGTTGGCGTTAATATCAACGCTCTTATTGGACGGTATTTTGGGTGTCTTGTTTCGTTTAAAATATGTAAAATTGGCAGCGTAAAGCCTGCTGTTTTTCCCGTTCCTGTTTGGGCAGATGCTAATACATCTTTACCTTTTAATACTAACGGAATTGCTTTTTCTTGTATTACTGATGGTTTTGTATAACCTTTTTCAGCAACAGCTTTTAATATATTTGGAGATAATCCTAAATCTTGGAATGTCATTGTTTTTAATTTTGGGCAAATATAGTTTATTTATTAGGACAATTAATTAAACAAAAAATTAAAACCTAATATTAAAAATTAAAAAAAAGTGGGTAAATTATAGTTTACTCAACACTTTCAATCAAAATTTCCAAAATTTCAATGGCAGCTTTTGCAATTTTTGTGCCTGGTCCAAAAACGCCTACTACACCTTTGTCAAACAAATATTGATAATCTTGTGCAGGGATTACGCCTCCAGCAATTACCATAATATCTTCTCTACCAAATTTTTTAAGTTCATCAATTACTTGCGGCACTAGTGTTTTATGACCAGCCGCTAAGGAAGAAACTCCTAAAATGTGTACATCATTTTCAACCGCTTGCTTTGCCGCTTCTTTTGGTGTTTGAAATAAAGGACCAATATCCACATCAAAACCTAAATCTGCAAAACTTGTTGCAACTACTTTTGCGCCTCTATCGTGACCATCTTGCCCCATTTTGGCAACCATTATTCTTGGACGTCGTCCTTCTAAATCGGCAAATTTATGAGCTAAATCTACTGCTTTTTTAAATGTTTTATCGTCTTTTATCGCTTTACTATACACGCCAGATATGGAATTAATTACGGCTTTATATCTACCAAACTCTGTTTCCAAAGCATCCGATATTTCACCTAAAGTTGCTCTTACACGAGCGGCTTTTATAGTCAAAGCTAATAAATTTCCCTTAGATGTCTTGGCACATGCCGTTAAATTTTTCAACGCTTCATCAACTTCAGCGCTATTTCTATCTTTTTTAAGTTGATTTAAACGTTCAATTTGCGAATTCCGAACTGCATCATTATCAACTTCCAATATTTGCAAAGGATCTTCTTCGGCGAGTTCATATTTATTGACACCAACTATGGTATCTTGTCCACTATCAATTCGTGCTTGTTTTTTAGCAGCAGCTTCTTCAATACGCATTTTTGGAATGCCTTTTTCAATGGCTTTGGTCATGCCACCTAATTCATCTACTTCTTTTATTAATTGCCATGCATTATTGGCAATTTCTTCTGTTAATTGTTCTACGTATTCACTTCCTGCCCAAGGATCTACTGTTTTAGTAATTTGGGTTTCTTCTTGAATGTATATTTGAGTATTTCTTGCAATTCGAGCAGAAAAATCGGTTGGTAAAGCAATGGCTTCATCCAATGCATTTGTATGTAAGGATTGTGTGCCTCCAAAAGCGGCTGCCATCGCTTCAATTGCAGTTCGGGCAACATTATTAAAAGGATCTTGCTCTGTTAAACTCCAACCACTTGTTTGGCAATGTGTACGCAAAGCCATTGATTTTGGATTACTTGGATTGAATTTTTTTACAATTTTCGCCCATAACATGCGCCCAGCTCTCAACTTTGCTATTTCTCTAAAATGATCCATACCTATTGCCCAGAAAAAGGATAATCTAGGTGCAAATTCATCAATCTTCATACCTGTTGCCAAACCCGTTTTAATATATTCTAAACCATCTGCTAAGGTATAAGCCAACTCTATTTCTGGTGTTGCGCCAGCTTCTTGCATATGGTAACCCGATATAGAAATACTATTATATTTAGGCATATTTGCTGTAGTGTATTTAAAAATATCGGCAATAATTCTCATGGATGTTTTTGGTGGATAAATGTATGTATTACGCACCATAAATTCTTTCAACACATCGTTCTGTATTGTTCCTGATAAAAATTCTTGTGAAACACCTTGTTCTTCGGCAGCCACAATATAAAAGGCAAGAATAGGTAAAACAGCACCATTCATTGTCATGGAAACCGACATTTTATCTAAAGGAATCTGATTGAATAAAATTTTCATATCCTCAACCGAATCAATAGCAACGCCTGCTTTACCAACATCGCCTTGTACACGTTCATGATCGGAATCGTAACCTCTATGTGTTGCTAAATCAAAAGCAACGGATAAGCCTTTTTGACCTGCTTTTAAATTTCTTCTGTAGAAAGCATTACTTTCTTCGGCTGTTGAAAACCCTGCATATTGCCTAATTGTCCAAGCTCTCCGAACATACATTGTGGAATATGGACCTCGTAAATAAGGCGGAATACCAGCGGCGAAATTTTCGTGCTTAAAACTAGTTGAATCGCTGGTTTGTTTATCAGCCGATTCGGTTAGGGTTATATTTTGGATGTTTTTTCTCATATTGTTTGTTTCACATAGTTGCACAAAGGCACACGAAGATTCATAGAGCATCTCGACTACACTAGATGTGACATACTTATTTCAATTTTGAAATTATATAATTTAAATCACCTTTTAAAATCTCTCCTGTCTTTGTATTTTTCAAAGCTATCTCCTCGCCTATTTCATCATCTAAAATTACAAATTCAATGTCGCGTTTTTGCAAATACTTAAACTGCTTTTGCCTTTGTTTGTTAGAACTTGCCGTATCTGGATACATTTCTGCTGCAATGCCTTTTTTTCTTAATTCGGTTAATGCTTTTAATCGGTTTTGGATATTTTCTGCATTGTAATTTAGAAACAATACTTTTGGTTTTGGTAGCTTTAATTCGGTAAACAAATCTAACTCATCTAAAACAATATAAATACGGTCTAAGCCGAAAGAAATTCCAATACCACTTAAATCTTTTAAGCCAAAGATACTTGTTAAATCATCATATCTTCCACCACCGCCAATAGATCCAATTTCCACTTTGTTGGTGACTACTTCGTAGATTGCGCCTGTGTAATAATTTAAACCTCTTGCTAAGGTCACGTCTATTTCTATTAATGCCGATTGCAATCCTGTTGCTTCAATACTATCCACAATAAATTGTAATTCAGCTACGCCTTTCAAACCTTCGTTAGATGTTGCTAACATTGTTTTTAATTGCGCTAGCTTTTCTTGATTTGTTCCTGTAAAATGGAATAAAGGTTGTACTTTTTCGATAGCAGATTCGGTAATTCCTTTGGATAACATTTCTTTTGTTACGCCTTCTGCTTCTATTTTATCCAGCTTATCTAAAGCTACGGTAAAATCAATTAATTTATCTTTTGCACCAATAATTTCGGCAATACCAGATAACACTTTACGGTTGTTTACTTTGATGATTGCTTCGGTTAAACCTAGTTTGGTAAATACATCATCGTATAATTGTACAAATTCAACTTCTTGAATTAATGATCTACTGCCAACTACATCCGCATCGCATTGAAAAAATTCTCTAAAACGTCCTTTTTGTGGTCTGTCTGCTCTCCAAACTGGTTGAATTTGATAGCGTTTAAATGGCAAAGTCAATTCGTTTTGGTGTTGTACCACATATCTAGCAAATGGTACTGTTAAATCATAACGTAAGGCTTTTTCTGATATTCTTGGTGTTAATTTTTTACTGTTTTTTTCTGCTAATACATTTTCATCGGCTTTAGCCAAAAAATCGCCTGAATTTAATATTTTAAAAATCAAACGGTCGCCTTCTTCGCCATATTTTCCCATTAAAGTTTCCGACTTTTCAAAACTTGGTGTTTCAATTGGTTGAAATCCATACAATTCAAATGAATTTCTAATAATCGTCATTATATAGTTACGTTTTGCAACTTCTATAGGGGAAAAATCTCTCGTTCCTTTTGGTATGCTTGGTTTTTGTGCCATTATTTTTTTGCCTTACGCGTTGATGAACCTTTTTTTTAAAACTATGCAAATATCCTAAATTATCTCCTTTTACAAATCATTTAAAACTGATTTTTCTCATGCCGATTTTATATACTATTCTGCTTAATTAAAAACCAACTACCAATAGTATAGGAATTATATAGAGTAAAACCCTCTTTTCATCTATGCTAAAT
Source organism: Flavobacteriaceae bacterium (assembly GCA_036478895.1). Taxonomy (GTDB): domain Bacteria; phylum Bacteroidota; class Bacteroidia; order Flavobacteriales; family Flavobacteriaceae; genus S010-17. Next base: position 14,829 of record JAZGEV010000015.1, read on the forward strand.
GTATGAGTTGTAATACGCCAAACAATTATTAAAAATAAAGAAACACTCGCCATTAGAGCTCCGTTTACCAACATTATTTGATTAAAATTTATTTGATTTTACATTATTTTAGTTTTATCTTGCTAAGATAATAACATTTATACGACAAGCATCATTATAATTAAAAATATGGATAGATAAGTTAGTAAAAATATTTTCCAAAAAATATGTGCTTTTTTGAGTTCCATAAATTGAAAAGCAACTAGTAAAAATTTCACAAATGATAATCCTAGAATTATAATGGCTACATTCTTTAAATTATTAAATTTGGTTGCAAACAATGCTGTAACAACCGTTAAAACAGTTAGAATTCCAAGTGTTATGATGTCTTTTTTTTTCATTTTCTAAATTCTTAAAATTAAAATACTAAGTATAAAACTGGAAATAATAACAACCAAATTAAATCACACATATGCCAAAATGCAGCACTGGCTTCAACATCTACCAAATTAGCTTCTGGTTTATTTAAACTTTTATGCATCAATAATAATATAATCAACCCAACCAATACGTGTATAACATGGAAACCTGTTAATAGCCAATAAAAATTAAAAAAAGTATCGTATCCTAAAGTAAAACCGTGTTCAATTTTATCGATATATTCCACTATTTTTAAACCTAAAAACAAAACACCGCCAAGCATTGTTAGTTTTAAATAGAACTTTGATTTTTTAATGTTTTTTAATTTAAATTGATGAACAGATGTTGCCATAAAAAAACCACTTGTTAGTAAAAAAATGGTATTTACAGCTCCATAAGTTGCATTAAGATGTGCGCTAGATTCTTGAAATTGAGCAGGATTATCTTTACTACCAATTGCTAATACAATTAATGCGATACCAAACGTAAATAATTCCACTATTATAATAAGCCACATTAAAATTCCGCCTGGCGGATAATAAATGTTTTTACAATCAATTTTTGCTGTTTCCATATTTTATTTATTAAAGCATTATAGCTTTATGACTGAAATTTAATTTTTTCATATAACTTTGTTAGAGATTGCAATAATTCTACGGGAGTTGTTAATATTTCATAATGATTTGCGCCAAACATTTGTGGTAAATAATACTTTGCATTGGCTTCTATAGCTAAAGCGTAAGAGTTTATATTTTGTTCGTTTAATTCTCTTAAAGCTTGTTTTACATCACTTATACCGTATTTTCCTTCGTATTTATCGTAATCGTTTGGTTTTCCATCGGAAATTAAAATCACCCATTTATTTTTTGTACTTCTTTGGTTTAACAAAGTACCCGAATGTCTTATTGCTGTACCTATTCTGGTATAACCTTCGGGTTCTACTGCACCAATTTTATATTTGGCTTTTTGCCAATCATCATCAAAATCCTTTAATGTTAAATAGGTTGCGTAATTTCTTGTTTTTGAGAAAAATGCATTGATTGAAAAATCGACATTAAATTCTTCTAATATTTCGCCAAACAGTATAGAAACTTGTTTTTCAACATCAATTACACGATTATTTGCTGCATATCCATCGCTAGACAGACTCACATCCAACAACATTAAAATGGACAAATCCTTTTCCTTTTTTCGTTTGGATAAATAAATTTTTTCGGATGGTGAATGTCCAGAATGCACATCTATATACAAATCTGTTAAAGCATCTAAATCAAACTCTTCACCTTGTGTTTGCCTACGTTGCTGTTGATATTTATTATTTACATTGGTTAGCATTTTTCGTAATCCCATTAAAGTAGATGCATTATCTTTTAATGTTTTTTTATAATACGAAACATCATTTTCTTTTATTTTTTTGGGATACACTTTACAGAAATCATCTTTATAAGCTCTTTTTTTATAATCCCATTCATCATATGTAATGCAATAATCTTTAACGTCAATCTCTGCACTTTCCGAAACTGTAATATTTTCTACAAAATCTGCTTGGTAAACAGAGTGCACACTATCATCTACACGAACTGTAAGCTTCATATTCAATTCTTCTAGAGCTTTACTATGCTTATCCAATTCATCATCGCCATCAAAATCACGCCAACCGCCTTCATGTTCTTCTGCAGTATCAATTTTTTCAAAATTATGCATCAAAACATAATCTTCTTGTTGTTTATTATCAATTTCTATGGTTACAATTTCTTCAACTGGATTTGCTTTTAAGATTGTAGTTATTTCTTCCTTAATGGCTTTTTTAGCTTTGTCATTAAAGTTTTTTAATTTGTTATCCGATTCACTTTCAGGTGTATCACGCATCCATTTTCCATAAATATAGGAATAATCTGTTGGTTTTTTATCGATACTTTTTGATGTGTAAAAATGGATTAATTCGTTATGAATATTTTTAGTTGTTGGAAATTCATTAAACAATTGTTTTAAAATTTCTTTTGAAGATTGGATTGCTTTTTCTCTAGATTCTTCCAAAGTATAATCTGTTTCATCTTGCCAATTGACTTTATTATTTTTTTGTATTGATAAATAAAGTACTCGGAACAAGTAAAAAGCTAAATTTTGCTCATAGGTAACTAAATTTGCATACAGAATAGGTAAAAAAAAATTATTGTTTTTATAGCCACCTTCACGCTCAGCATGATAAATAGCTATGGGTTTACCTGTAACGGCACGTGCAAAAACAGTTAATCGCTGTTTTATTTCATCCAACTGAACTGTTGTAACATCTGCAACAAGAGCATCTTTCTTTTTTGTTTTAAAAAAGTTAGCAATTTTTCCGTAAAGATATTCGTCTAATGCCATTTAATACTTATTTCTTCAGTAAGGGCTTAATTTTAAGTGGAATTTATTAAATCATTAAATTACATAAATCGCGTAAAGCTTCAACTATTTCAAGATCATCAGTTAAAGGTTCAACAATAGCAACTTCTACCGATAATCGTTTTGGCAAACCTGTAGAAATAAGCTTTGCTGCATCTATTAATAGTCTTGTAGATACGGTTTCGGTTAAACCTAATTCTGTTAAGTTTCTTATTTTATTTGCAATATTTACTAGCTTTTTAGCAACTGATTTATCTATTTTGGTTTCATTAATTAGAATTTCAGTTTCAATTTTCTCTTCGGGATACGAAAAAGACATTGCAACAAAACGTTGTTTAGTCGATGGTTTTAATTCTTTAAACCCTTTTTGATAGCCGGGATTAAAGGATGCTACTAACATAAAATCACTGTGGGCTTTTATATTTTCTCCCAATTTATCGATATACAACTCACGCCTATGATCTGTAAGCGAATGTATGGCAACAATAACGTCTGGTCTTGCTTCTGCAATTTCATCCAAGTAAATAATAGTACCTTCTTTTACAGCTGTTGTTAACGGTCCATCTAGCCATATTGCTTCTGCGCCTTTTAATATAAACCGTCCAATCAAATCGGTTGATGATGTTTCTTCATGACAAGCAATGGTAATTAGTTTTTTATCCAATTTATGTGCCATAAACTCAATAAAACGAGACTTTCCTGTACCAGTTGGCCCTTTTAATAAAAAAGGTATCTTATTTTTATAGGCATGTTCAAAGACGTCTATTTCTTTTCCTACTGCGTGATAATATGGTATATTCATTAGATGTTTTTTACCGAAAATTAATATTTAACACTACAACTAAATGTATGTATTACTTGTAAACATACAAAAAAACCAGAGTCAATCCTATTAAAAATTAACTCTGGCACTTACTACTAACTAAAATCACTTATTTTGCATTATGCGAAAATAAGTTTGGCTTAAAGGTGAACATTAACCAAGCCCAAGAATTGTTCTCGTCTTTGTCTCCACCTTTTAATTGTTCCATTGTATCGGTTGCTAACATTTTTGAATAACCCGCATTTAATGTGATATCCTTAGCAATCTTATAACCTAATGTTAAGTCAATTTCTGTTCCTAATTTTGCATCCATTTTTGTTGTTCCATTATAAACATCGGCAGCAGCAGAAAATAAGTGTGGTATTAATTTTACTGAAAATTTATCTTTTTTATAAGAAATGATCGCATTTATATCTTTTAACCCTACTGATCCTCCGTGATTTCCAACGTAAAAATAATCCATCCAACCATTAAATTTATGATTTGTTCCAAACAAAGGTGCAAAAGATTCAATGTCTGCATTAGTACTTGAAGGATCTTGACTTTTACCAGAAAGATATTCATAACCAAGACCTAAATTTAAGTCTTCGGCTACTTTAAAGCCAACATTACCTGCGTAATATAGAGCATTTACTTTTGTTGTTGCCACTTCACCCATCTGAAAATAGGTTGCAACATTTGCTGTAAGTTTTCCATTTTTATAAGTAACTCTTGGTCCAACAGTTTGCATATAATCAACTTCTTGCTCAGCACTTGTATTTAAGAACTCAATACCAGTATTAAGCCCTAAAAAACTCAATTTATAATTTTCAAAGCTACCATGATACCATGCGTATTGAAATGTTTTATAACCTGCTACATTACTATATAATAAATCTGTACCTGCTTGAGAATCGGAATTTAAAGCTACACCAACATCAATTCTGTTATTTACATCTGGCTTGAATTTAAATAAAAATGCATCATGACTTCTTGCTTGTTGTGCCCAACCAACATTTCCAAAAATTCTAGAATCATCATACACTATTTCTTGTCTTCCTAATTTTAAAGAAATTTTATCCGACAGGATTGCTTCTCCCCAAGCTTCGTGCAATGAAGAATTATTATCATTACTAGAAAGTGTACTTACATCACCCCAAACACGTACATTTTGCATTGAAATTTTCATTTTCAATTTGGTGTTTTTATAACCAAAATTTAAACGTGTACGTTGCGATATAAAATTGGAACCATCAATTCCTGGTGCTATTAATGTTTTATAACCATTTTTGTTCTCAAAACGAGATCTCGATTCGGCTGACAAATCGAATGATTGTGCCACCATTGTTGTTGCAAATAAAATTGCAATTATTACTGTTGAAATTAATCTTGTTTTCATAATACTATTAAGTTCTAATTTATAAAAGATCCTTTTACTAGTACAAAAATAAACTAAGTTCCTTTTTTAGTAAATGATATTTATCAGGTTTTTTATAGATGATTGAGTTTGAAAAATACTTTAAAATAAAGTAATTAAATGATATTACTATCTTTTTAGTGATTGGACTAAAATCTACAATTAAATCTTTAATAGATTTTTATCTGAATTTAATTATTTGAACTTTTAATTATTCTTTTAATTGTTTCTTTATTATCTACACCTAAACCTTCTTGTTGATGCACCAATTCGCCATGAGCATCAAAAACACTAATAATGTTTGAATGTGAAAAATCCATTGGTGTAATCTCCTTATACTTTACTGCCAATACATTTGCGAATTCTCTTACAGAACTAGTAGTACCTTGTAAAAAAGTCCATTGTTTACCATCCATAAAATTTTCTTTAGCGAATGCTTTTAATATTTTTGGTGTATCAGTTTCAGGATCAATACTCACCAAAACATATTGAATGTTTTTTTGATTCATTTTTGGTATTTGTTTTTCAATATTTCGCATATCTGCTACCAATCTTGGACAAGCAGCTTTACACGTTGTATAAATCATAACCATTACCAAGGTTTTACCTTTCAATTCATTTAATTGAATGGTTTTTCCCTCTTCTGTATTCCATTTGGATGTTAAATTAAAAATTGAAGAGTCAGATATTTCATCAGATAATACTTTTTTAGACAGTAATTTTGTTGATTTTAAATCCATTTTACATACGGTACAACTTCCTTTTTTAGATGCGAATGTATTTTTACCTTCACATTGCATTGGACATTGATACGTTTCTTTTTCACTATTACACGAAGTGAATAATAAAATTGCAGTAAATAATATTAGTAGTTTTTTCATTTTTTTTGTTATTTCACATAGGTACACAAAGAAACACAAAGGTTCTCAGAGTCTTATCTTGTCGTTTTATTTTTTTAGTCTTGGGTGTTTTCTATATCAGATACACATCTAAAACCTAAATTCTTCATGGTGTATTTTGCTTTTACGCTTCCTCTAATTGCATAGCGCATAAAGGCTGCATAATTCATTAAATCGTTGGCACCTATTGCAGCACTTCCACAAAATAGATCACTATCTTTATCAACATCTTTTCTTGATTCTCCAGAGATTAAAACCGAATTAAAATCGGAAGTCCATTCCCAAACCAAACCATGTAAATCAAAAACGCCCCAATAATTTTTAAAAGTCGAGCCTATTTCATTATTAAATGTTTTTGGTTTTTCATACCAACTTAAAATGTATTCATTATAATCTTTAACACGCCTAGCATCAGGTAATTTTTCGTTAGCCATTGCTACATATTCCCATTCATCAATTGTTGGTAATCGTTTTCCTTGACACTCACAATAATCATTTGCTGCAAACCAAGATATGTTTGTAATCGGTGCTTTAAATGATTGGTTGGCACCTAAAATAGTATCATTCTTCCATTGATATAAATAACTTCCATCAACAAAAAGTTTTTTTGCCTTGGATTTTTTCCATTTTGGATAGTTTTTTACAAATTGGATATAATCTTTATTTGTTACAGGATATACATCCATTTTAAAATTCTGAATTGTAACTTGTAAAGAATCTCTACCATAAAGTGGTGTATAAGTGCCACCTTTTACATCTACCATTTTGGTTTGAGAAACCATAAAATTAATGCCTAAGAAGAAAATACAACCTATACTTAATATGGTTTTTTTCATTTTATATTTGTTTTAAAAAAAATGGCATTTCTATAAAATTTTAGAAATGCCATTTTAATTTTTATTAAACTAATTAATGTCCGTTTTTAACTGACTGTACATCAGATACTTTTACATTCGTTTTATTATTACCCCAAGAGTTGTAAACATACGTTAAAACATCTGCAACCTCATCATCAGTTAAGGTTTGTTTTGTCATAACGCTATTATATTTTTTACCATTAACCGTAATTTCTCCAGTTAATCCGTTTATTACAGCCTTAATAGCTCTATTTTTATTAGCATTCAAATAATCTGATTTTGCTAAAGGAGGAAATGCATTTGCAATTCCTTCACCATTAGCTTGGTGACACGCAAAACAAGTCTTAGTATAAAGATTCTTTCCAGATGCAATTTTTTCAGCTAAAGTTTTGTTCTTTTTAACAACAACTTTTGCTTTACCATCATTTGGCATTTCTTGAATTGTTCCACCTTCTGGATGGTAAATTCCTTCTTGCTTTACACCAGAATATAATGTTTTATTCTCTTCACCTTTTACTTTCAACATGCCTAAAGCACCTTTATTAAACGCTCTAAAAATTGAATGATCTACAATAATAAATGTTCCAGGAACATCTACTTTAAATTCAACAATTGCAGCTCCACCTGCAGGAATTAAAGTTGTTTGTACGTTTTCATTTATCATTGAACCACCTTCAACATGAACTTTGTCAAAAATTTCACCAATAACATGAAATGAAGACACTAAATTTGGTCCACCATTACCAACATATAAACGAACTGTTTCTCCAACATTTGCTGTAATTGCATTATCACCTGTTAAAGAACCTACTTTTCCGTTAAACACTACGTAATCTGCATCTTCTTCAACTGCTTTTTTCATATCAAAAGCTTGTAAACCAGGTGCACCGTTATCTCCTTTTGTGTAAAAATCACCTTGCATAATGTAGTATTCTTTATCTACTTTAGGTAATCCACCAGCTGGTTCTACCAAAATTAACCCATACATTCCGTTTGCAATATGCATTCCAACAGGAGCAGTTGCACAATGGTAAACGTATAAACCTGGATTTAAAGTTTTAAATGAAAATGTTTTTTTATGTCCTGGCGCTACAAATGAAGATGTTGCTCCACCACCTGGACCAGTTACCGCATGTAAATCAATATTATGAGGTAATTTATTATCTGGATGGTTAGATAAAGTAAACTCTACCTCATCACCAACTCGAGTTCTAATAAAACTTCCCGGTACAGAACCACCAAAAGTCCAATAAATGTATGTTGTACCGTCTGTCATGGTCCCTTCTTCTTCTAAGATTTCCATGTCAACGATTAATTTTTTTGCGGCTATATTTCCAACCGACTCTGGCACATTTGGAGGTGATGTAAGTACTGCATCCATTGTTCCTTTTACAGCAATTCCTGCTGCATCTACATTTGTACCCGAAGTTGAATTTTTACAACTTGTAAATAACGCTACCGTTATAAGTACACCTGCAAAAAACATCATTGTTTTTTTTAAATTTGTCATTTTCTTGATTTTAGTTAAATAGTTAAAAAAGACACTATTGTCTTTTAATTATTGCAAAATTACAACAGATAAATGTTTTTAAAAATGATATTTATCAGTTTTTTTTAAAATTTTTGCTAAAAATAAAATTGTTTTAAGCATAAAAAAACCAGCATTAAATTAAGACTAATTTAATACTGGTTTTCCTACTAACTAAAAATATTTTTATGCCGTTTCTAGGGCTTCATCTGTTGGTCTTCCATGTTTTAAAAATTCCCACATATACATTAATATACCAGATGTGAATAAGGTTGCCATTATAATTAAAACCCAAAAGTGAACTTCAATCTCTTTTTGAACAATCATGAAATCAACTTTCATAATACGTTCCATATAAACCTGTGCTACTCCAGCTACACCAAAAGAAACTGTCATACCTATCATACCAATATTTGAGAACCAAAATGCAGCTCTTCCAAGGGCTGTATCTAAAAATTTACGTCCTGTTATATTTGGTAAAGCGTAACTTATAATTGCAAAAACAATCATTGCGTAAGCACCCCAAAATGCTAAATGTCCATGCATTGCCGTAACTAAAGTTCCGTGAGTATATAAATTTGTTTGTGGTAATGTATGTGCAAACCCTAATAAACCAGCGCCAACAAATGATACAATTGCTGAACCAATAGTCCACATTAAAGCTGTTTTATTTGGATGTTTTTTCTCTCCTTTACGATACATATTAATTGCAAACAAAGCCATTGCTAAGAAAGCTAATGGTTCTAAAGCTGAAAATATACCTCCAACAATTAACCAAATTTTATTTACACCAATATAATAATAATGATGTCCAGTTCCCAATATTCCTGATAAGAATGTTAACCCAACAATTACATATAACCACTTTTCAATAACCTCTCTATCAATTCCAGTTAATTTGATTAATAAGAATGATAATATACCACCCATAATTAATTCCCAAACACCTTCTACCCATAAGTGAACAACCCACCATCTAAAAAATGAATCTAACACTTGACTGTCAAAAGGAATCATTCCAGGTAAATACAATAAGGCGGCAAATAATAATCCCATAGACAGGACTAATGCAGTTGTTGTTTTACGTTTACCTTTCCATAAAGTCAATAGAATTATACCTAAGAATGTTAATACATTAACTACTACTAAATAGTCTAATGGTCTTGGTATTTCTAAAAATTTTCTGCCTTCCCAATAGTTAAAGTGATAACCAATTATGGCAACTACACCAACAATTGCTAATGAAATTAACTGTACATATGCTAACTTCACACTTACTAATTCATGTTGCGCTTCTTCTGGTATAATATAATACGCTGCGCCCATAAAACCAGACAACAACCAAACAACTAATAAATTTGTGTGTACAGCTTTTGCTGTATTAAATGGAATCCATTCATGTAATCCATCCATTCCTGCATGGGCAAAGCCCATTATAAAACCATAGACTAATTGCAAAAACAATAATAACATTGATAATGCAAAAAACCAATAGGCTACTTTTTGTGATTTATATTTCATTTTATTTGATTTTTAAATTAGTTCTTTTTTTTTGCTAGTGGTGATACAATTCGATCAAAACCATTAAGGTCTATCTCTCCAATCCATTTAAAGAAGGCTACCATGTCATTAGCTTCCGCATCGGACATATGGTAGGCTACCATTTTACGGCCACTTGGTCCCCAAGGTGTTTCGGACATCAATGCAGCTTTGATGTAAGCATCGCCTCTTCTATCAACAACTTTTGTAAGTTCTGGAGCATAGTAGCCACCTTCACCTAATAAAGTATGACAGCCCATACAATTGTTTTTTTCCCACAAATCTTTACCACGTACAACGGCTTCCGTCATATTTTCGATATTTGTTTGGTCTTGTGCGCTTTGTAAAGAATAAACTGTCAATAATATAAAAATTAAGAATGTAACAACTGTTCCTCCCAAAAAAAATGCGCGTGCTTGTTTTTTTGATAACATAAGTATAAATTTAGTTAATTTAATAGAAGATAATATTATCTTCTATTCAGCAAAAGTAATATTAATATGAGTTTAATAATATGATAAAAATCATTTTCTGTAATTATTCATATAGCAAATTGACACTTCAAGAAATAGGATGACATTTTTTTTAAAAGAAAAATCAATTATTTTGAAGAATCCGAAATTAAAAATCAAATGTCATTCCAACAAAAGTTAGAACCCATATTACATTATTATAAGATTTCGATTTTCGTTGGAATGATAGTAATAATTAAATGTATCAGTTTGACCTGTAATAATTCAATAACATTTCTCAAAATCAACAATAAATAATTATATTTGTTATTCATAAAATTTAATAAATGGATACTCTAGAAAAAGCAAAAAACAACATTGAGAAAATAGGATTTTTAAATATTCCAACTCCTGATGTGGATTATATTAAAGAAATAAAAAAATTGCGTAAAGAAAAAAACGCCATTATTTTAGCACATTATTATCAAATTGATGAGATTCAAGAATTGGCCGATTTTGTTGGTGACAGCTTAGCTCTAGCGCAAAGAGCAGCAACAACAGATGCTGATATGATTGTCTTTTGTGGTGTTCATTTTATGGCTGAAACGGCTAAGATATTAAATCCAACTAAGCTAGTTGTCTTACCAGATTTAAAAGCTGGCTGTTCCTTAGCAGATTCTTGTACACCAAAAGAGTTTTCGGCTTACCGAAAAGCACATCCAAAACATACTGTAGTAACATATATAAATTGCTCTGCAGAAATTAAAGCGTTAAGCGATTTTGTATGCACCTCATCCAATGCAAAAAAAATTATTGATTCCATTCCACAAGAAACACCTATAATTTTTGCGCCAGATAGAAATTTAGGCGCTTGGTTAAATAAAGAAACTGGTAGAGATATGTTACTTTGGGACGGCGCTTGTATGGTACACGAAGCATTTTCAATTGAGAAATTGTTAGAACTCCATTTAGAACATCCCAATGCAGAACTTATTGCGCATCCCGAATCCGAAGCTCATATGTTGCAAGTTGCCAAATATATTGGTTCAACATCGGGTTTACTAAATCATGTAAAAACGAGTAAGAAAAAAGAATTTATTGTCGCTACCGAAGCTGGTATTTTGTTTCAAATGATGCAAGATAATCCAGATAAAATAATAATTCCTGCTCCTGCAAAAGAAGACAATACGTGTGCTTGTAGCGAATGCGCCTACATGAAAATGAATACATTAAAAAAATTATATTTGTGTATGAAACACGAAATGCCAAACATTGAAGTTGAAGACGACTTGGCAAAAAAAGCAATCATTCCTATTAATAGAATGTTAGAATTATCTAAATAAATTATGAAAAGTGCTCAAAAAATTACTAAAACCGATTTTTTAATTATTGGTTCCGGAATAGCTGGACTTACTTTTGCTTTAAAAATTGCTGAAAAATTTAAAGAGGCTACTGTCACTGTTATTACTAAAGATGAAAAATCGGAATCTAATACTAAGTATGCTCAAGGCGGAATTTCAATTGTTTACGATAAAACTGTAGATGATTTTGACCAACATATAAAAGACACCTTAAAATCTGGCGATGGTTTATGTGATGAAAAAATTGTAAAAATGGTCATTGAAGATGCGCCTGCTAGATTACAAGAGCTAATTGATTGGGGAACCCGTTTCGATAAAAACGAAAAAGGCGAATACGATCTAGGTAAAGAAGGCGGTCATTCGCAAAATAGAATTTTACATTATAAAGATTATACTGGTGCAGAAATTGAACGTGCGTTAGTTACCCAAGTTGATAAAACTAAAAATATCTCTTTTTTAACTCATCACTATGCCATTGATTTCATTACCGAGCATCAGGCAAAAAAGAAACACACCAAACGTAATTCCAAAATATCTTGTTTTGGAGCTTATGTATTAGATGAAAAGAATAATGTTGTTAAAACATTTGTGTCAAAATTTACGATGTTAGCATCTGGAGGAAGCGGACAAGTGTATGAAACCACAACCAATCCCGAGATTGCTACTGCAGACGGTATTGGTATGGCATATAGAGCTAAAGCTGAAATTAGCGAAGTTGAATTCATCCAATTTCACCCAACGGCTTTATATAATCCAGGTGAATATCCAGCGTTTTTAATATCGGAAGCTGTGCGTGGTTTTGGTGCGAAATTAGTCGATTTTCATCATAAAAAATTTATGCATAATTACGATGAACGTGAAGAATTAGCCTCGCGTGACATTGTAGCTAGAGCTATTGATAATGAACTTAAAAAAAGTGGTAAACCTCATGTGTATCTAGATTGTACACAGTTGGATTTGAAAAAATTTAAGGAGCATTTTCCTGTAATAACTCAAAAGTGTGAATCATTGGGTATTGATGTTTCTAAAGATTTTATTCCTGTTGTTCCTGCTTCACATTATTTTTGCGGCGGTGTAAATGTGACCAAAAATGCCAAAACATCTATTAAAAAACTTTATGCTATTGGCGAAGTGACAAGAACTGGTCTTCATGGCGGAAATCGTTTAGCCTCTAATTCTTTATTAGAAGGAATTGTTTACGCACATAGAGCTTTTAAACACATTTCTAAAAAATTTCCAAAAACACTAATACCTATTGATATTCCACTTTGGAATGATACCGGAATTGTAAAAAATATGGAGAAAGTATTAATTTCTCATGACCGACAAGAAGTAAAAACTATAATGAGTAATTATGTTGGCATTGTACGTTCTAACGAACGTCTTTTAAGAGCCGAAAGAAAATTAAGTGTTTTATATGAAGACAATAAACGTCTTTATGATCATTCCGAATTATCGGTTGATTTATGTGAATTACGTAACATGATTACTACAGCTTATTTAATTACTCAGTTTTCTAAAAATAGAAAGTCCAATTGTGGTGGTTTTTATAGTTTGGATTTGGTGTGATTTTTTTGGTTTCCTGAAATTTGTGCTGAGTTTCTTCTATCTCCTTTACTTTCTCCCACGGATTGCGCTGATGTTCGCAGATTTTAAAATATATTCTTGCTTGCTTCACAGGCTCAGTAACCGACAATATTCTATTCAGTAACGTAGATACTCGTTCATTGAGCTTGTTGGAATAAAACCCATACATTTAACACTAGTCTCGACTCCGTTCCTTTAAATTTGCATTGTTGAGTTTTTCTTATTTTTTAAGTGTGAAACTTTATAAAAAAGAATGGATTGAAATTAATCAGTACGGTTTATGTTTAGACTCTTCGCTTTGGCTCAGAGTGACAAGTTTTATTTTATAGATAGGAATTGAAAATAGCATTTATTTCAACAAGCTTAATGAACAAAACAAATGAACGAGATAACTTTTCATTTTAACTGACTAAATTAACTGAAATAATTCCTACAAAAAAAAACCGTACTGAAATTAATCAGTACGGTTTATGTTTAGACTCTTCGCTTAGGCTCAGAGTGACAAATCTTATCAATAAATCTTTATAATCTAATAGACTATAATCTAATAAACTTTTTTGTGACTACTTGTCCGTTTTCTAATGTTGCTTTAATAATTAACACAGTACCTTGATTAAGGTTTGTATTTACATCAAAGTTACTAGAGTTTGGATTCATATCAACTACTTGTTTACCTAAAATGTCAAAGGCTTGTAAGTTGGTAATGATTTTACCATTACGCATTTTAACGGTGAAGTTATCCTCATTATTAATAAGTAATAAATCATCACTTTCTATGACTGTATTATCTGTAGATAATGCGTTACGGCTGAACGTTAATTCAAAACGTGTATCTAATGCGCCTGTAGCACTAACAGTAAAGTTATAATCTGCCAATTTCATATTATGTGTTGTATTTTCTACGTGATCAATTAAATATACATCATAATGCTCTAAGCTTTCTAAATGATCTATACTAATAGATAAATTTGTAACCGAAGCATCAGAAACCGAAATCCCTAATGGTACAACTGTATCATTTAAATCTAACTCACCTCTAGTTTGAATAGCTAAATGATCTGTATCTGTTCCAGTTCCAAATGAATACATTGCAATAGAATTGTATAAATCAAACGAACGTGCATCATAACGTGCATCGAAAGCATCACTACAAATTGGGTTAAATCCAATCAATATTTGACTACTCAAAGTGTTATTAGCATCAGTTAAGTTTAACCAAATCTTATCTAAATTAGACGTTGTTGGTCTTAAAAATGTACCAGCACTTGCTTCACGCATACTATTCTTAAAGGTCATTGTTCCAATATTAGCTGCACTTGCAACTGCAAAGAACCCTTGTCCAACATCGATACTTGTTGGCGGAGTATTTGTATTTCCTCCATTATTATAAACTGCATAACCTTGGTCAGTATAAGTACCTGAATTTACACCCGTTAAATCATTATCCCAAAAATAGAATGCGTTGACATCAGCATTAAGACCATCACCAAATAACAAAGCAGTATTAACAGCAGAAGGATATGGATTACCAACTAATGAACTACTATCATCAGCAGGATCTGCTGCACCAGCTACATCTAAATATAAAGGTGCTGTAATCACACCATTGTTAAATGCGCCATCAAAGTTTGTTGTAAATGGACCAGGAGTTGTTAAAACTCCAGCGGCATCGGATGCAGGTCTTACAGCATAACCAACACCAGCTGTCATTGCTTCTGTTGCACTTGTATAGTCCCAGTCTTGTACTGTACCATCAAACTTAAAGTTACGGTTCATTTGTGCCCATGAACTAAATACGTCCATAGTTGCTGTTTGTGTTGGTGATGAGAAATAAGAATATCTTGAATCTGCCATTGGCGTAGTAATTACTTCTACATCAAAAGTACCTGTACCTGTTACGGTTGCGTCATCATTTATTTGTATTACAGAACCACCTTTATCAACAAGTATTTGACCATTATTAATGATATCATTGCTAATTGTAAAAGCTTGACCACTATTTACATTTAATATGCCACTATTTGTGATTGTAAGACCACAAGCACTCCAAGCTGGAATTGGTCCTGAATCAGTGTTATATTCCGCATCAATAACAGCATACTTATTAGCATCTGGAGCTCCATTAGACCAAGAAACACCAGATTCACCTAAATCTTTCCATATAGTATAATCTCCAGTACATTCCCCAATTAAAGCAATGTTAAATTCACCAGTTGCACTTCCATAACCATCTACTTGTACATAATAAGTATCACCAACAGTTAAACCTGTTAAATCTACAATAGAGTTGTAGTTTTGGACTGTTCCGCCATCTTCATCACAACCTACTTCTGTAAATGTTGTCATGTTTGTACAATCTGTCATAGTATATACAGCTACTTGTGTATCATCTAAACCAGTAGCATAATCTGTAGTCACAGTAATGTTTGCTTGGTTTGCTACAAAAGTGTACCAAACACTATTTCCTGTTGTGGTTGAATTCCAACATGCAGGGTTTGGCTCGTTTGTTTCAAAAGACATATCCGTATTGTTTCCAACAGTTGCTGCTGCACCTACAGTTAAAGAAATTGCATCGCATGCCATATCACCAGGCAATGGATTTACTGTAATTGTACCAGAATCGCTATTCCAAATACCGCCTGTTCCACCAAAAGTAAAAGGTCCTCCATTTAAACGGAATCTACTTGCGTAGTCATAAGTACCTGGTGTTGGTGTATCATCACCAAAATTAATTTTATATTCATCGTTATTTCCTGTATCACCGTGATAAGAAGCAGCTATCCAAGTCCAAGTATCATCTGGTGTAGAACCTGTAGTTCCATAACCAATCCAAGCTTCAATTCCAGCACCTGCAACAGCTGGGTTAGCTCCATCATTTGTAACACCTGGCTCGTAAGCTTGTGCGTAAACATCTAATTGAGATCCTGTATCATTTACTAGCATTGTAATACTTGCAGGATGTTGTAAATTATACCAATCTAGTTCATCTGTTGGGTATGCTACACAACTAACGGCTAAATCAAAATTCCCAGTATTTGAACCATATCCATAAACATATACATAGTAATCGGTACCTGTATTAGCACCAAACTCATATAGAGAAGTTGCCCCTGTTCCACCATCATCATTCCCACCAACACAAGTTAAAGTACCACAGGCACCAGACCAAACTTGAACTTTTGTATCAAAATCAGAAAGACTTAAATCTACTGTTACTGTATTGTCATCACCTGTATATTTAAACCAAACACCTGGTGCACCTTGCGATGTACCACAAGTTACAGTTTCTTCATCTGTATCTGTTGCACTAGCCGTACTACCTGTATATGTTGTGTCACAAACTAAATCAGTTGCAGCTCCACATAAGTCATTTGCAGGTAGTGGCGTAACTGTAGTAAATGCAATTGGACCAGTCCAATCACTTACTGTTGTTCCATCACCGCTACAATTTGCTCTTACATAATATTCATAATCGGTTGAGTGTGTAAGTCCAGTTATTGTAAAAGGATTATCAGTTGTTGTTGCTGCACCAAGTTCTGCACCTGTACCTGCAGCAAAAGCTGGTGTTCCCCATTCTACATCCCAAGTAGTTTCTGTATTAGGACCTGCTGTCCAATTTACAATTGCAGTTGTTTCTGTAACTGCATCTGTTGCAGGAGCTGTAGGAGCACCACATGCTGGAGTTAAAGTTGTAAAAGACCACTCATCACAAGTAGCATTTGCTGCGCTTCCATTATAAGGCTGTACTCTCCAGAAGTATTCAGTAGAATCTGCTAAACCTGTTAAAGTAAATGTAGTTGCAGGAGCATCTACAGTACCTTTAAAAGTTAAAGTTCCAGCAGTAGTTCCTGAATATACATCGTAAGCTGTTGGTGCAGGACCTGTTGTAGGAGCTGTCCAACTTACATCTACATTACCAGCAGTTAATACAATATCAATTGCATCATCCTCAGGCATTGGTGTAGTTGCACAATCTGGCGCTATATAGTCATTAATAGTTATACCAAATGTACCTGTTGTAGCATCGCTTGTCCAAACTTGTATTTTATAATTTGTATTAGCAGTTGCTCCATAAATTAAGCTCTCAACAGCAGTGGTGTTAAAATTATCACATAAAAGTTGGCTTGCAGCACCTGCACAATCTGAATAAATAGCAAATTTAACGCCATCAGCGGTAAAAGTACCATCGTTAAAATCTAAAGTAATACCTAATCCTGCAGAAGCAGCATCGGTAGTATAGTCATACCAAACATCGTTAA
>JAZGEV010000016.1:0-28735 GCA_036478895.1 Flavobacteriaceae bacterium
AGAATTATGAATAATAAGAATCTACAAGATGCTGTATTGGTATCAAATTACATTGAAGGAGACGAGAAGGCTTTAGAGGTATTAATCCTAAGACACAAACAACGTATTTATAGTTTTATTTATAGTAAAATTCTAAATAGAGACACAACTGAGGATATCTTTCAAGATACTTTTATTAAAGTAATTAATACGCTAAAAAAAGGAAAATATAATGAAGAAGGTAAATTTTTACCTTGGGTAATGCGTATTGCTCATAATTTAATGATTGATTTTTTCAGAAAAAGAAGCAGAATGCCAAAGTTTAGAAATACCAATGAATTTGATATTTTTTCTGTATTGTCTGACAATTCTTTAAATGCCGAAACACAATTAATTAACGATCAAATTCATAACGATGTAAAAAATTTGTTAGTAGAATTGCCAAATGATCAACGAGAAGTGTTAGTAATGCGTTTGTACAAGGATATGAGTTTTAAAGAAATTGCTGAAACTACTGATGTGAGTATTAATACTGCACTAGGAAGAATGCGATATGCTCTTATTAATTTGCGAAAACTTATAGCTAAGAAAAAAATAATTTTAAGTGTTTAGCAATATATAAATTGATTTGTCGTTTATTAATTAGTAATAATTATTAATTAAAAGGTATGGCAAAATTTTACACTAAAAATAAGCAAGAGAATGCTTATAATCCTAAAAGACACACAATTTCATTTTTATTGAATTATTCAAAATCTATTGAATTAATAAAAGTGAAAAATGAAAAATTCGTGTTTTTTTTAAATTAATAAAAAAGACTGCTATAAATACAGTCTTTTTTAATTTCTCAAAGCGTTAAAAACTAAAGCGTTCTTCATAACTTTAGCTTTTGAAACAGTTTCTAAATACTCACTTTTAGGAATACTTTTGCTTGTAATTCCACCGCCAACGTAGATGTTGATTGTGTTTTGTTCTATTTTCATACAACGTAAATTAACAAAAAGCGAACTTTGGTTTGATGTATAGCTATAAGCTTGGTTTTCAACATTACGACTGTTGTTTTTATTTTTTCTGCTATCTACTGGTATATTTATCTCGCCTAAATAACCTGTGTAGTATTCTCTATCGTACGTTTCATTTTGAATTATGAATTTTTTAGCATCTTCTTTTGGCATGCCACAAACTGCAGGAGTAGGATGCAAGGCATTTAATAATGAGCCAAAAGAACTGTAAGAACTCAGTCTTCCAGAAAAATTAGTGCAAATATGTAGTAAATTTGCGGCTCTTATAGTTGTTGCTTTACTTTTTGAATGGCTAATTTTAAGGGTGTTTAGTTGTTTTGAAATGAAACTAGTTACAAGCTCTTGCTCAATTACTTCTTTAGTATCCCAAGTTACATTTAAAGTGTTACTGTAAAGTTGAGTGCCAGCCAAAGCCATTGTTTTAAATTTTTTTCCAGAAATATTTAAAAGTGTTTCGGGAGTTGCACCAAGCCACAAACCAATCTTTGGATGATACCATATATAAACAAATGCTGCTTGGTATGTTGCTATTAATTTCTTAAAAGTCGTTAGTTTATCAATATTATGAGCGTCTATTTTTTCTTTTCTAGATAATACAATTTTTTGTGCTGCATTATTGTTAATGTAATCTATACCTTCTTTAACTAATTTTTCGTGCTTTGTTTGATCTACGGGTTTGTTTGGAACTTTAAAAGCATTTTGAGTATTAAAAGTATCTTTTTTTAATATCGATGAACTTTGAATACAATCCTTATATTCAAATAAAACACTCTTTTTTTTAGTGTCAAATGGAGCAAATAAGAAACCTATCTGACTGTAATTTTTTAATAAATTAACAGAATTGTTTTTTTGCTCTATAAGATGTAGCGTGTTTGTATTTGGCTTTCTAAAAGAAACAAAAGGAATTTTTTGCGATAAATTGTTTTGTATTTTTTGATAAATAGTGATGTCATCCATCAAAATGCGATTACTTTTTTAGTAAAACAATATTTGTTAATTTACAAAGAGATACCAAGTCTCCAACTTCATCTTCGATTCTAATCTCCCATAAATGTAGTGTACTTCCTTGATTTATCATTTTTGCAGTTGCTTTAACAATACCTTCTCTTTTGCTTTTTAAATGATTCGCTGTAATTTCAATACCTCTTATTTCGTGTTTACCATCTTCTATGAATAAATGCGAAGCTGCGCCTCCAAGAGTTTCTGCTAAAGCTACCGAAGCACCACCATGAAGAAGTCCATTAGGTTGTAATACCTTTTCATTAATTGGCATTGTTGCTTCCAAATAATCTACACCAACTTTGGTGTAAACAATCCCTAATGTTTCCATTAAAGTCCCTTTTGAAGACATATTTAGTAGGTGAAGTATTCGTTTTTCAGGCATAGAGTTAGTATATAAATACAAATATAGTAATTTTACTTTTAGTTTTAAAATTAATTCTTAATTTTGCACTATAAAAAATATGAATGTATAAATTTAGAGTAATATTAGATACAAAAGAAGATGTAATAAGGGAAGTTGCACTTTTAAGAGATTTTACTTTAGAAGATTTACATCAAACAATTGTCAATGCATTTGAATTTGATGGTTTACAGATGGCTTCTTTTTATAAAACAGATAGTGATTGGAATCAAGGTGATGAAATACCATTGTTTAATATGAATGAACAAGTTGGTGGATTATCGCAAATGAAAGATTATAAGCTTGATTTTATATTTACTAAAATTGATAACCAATTAATTTACGTGTATGATTTTATGAAATTATGGACGTTTTTTGTTGAATTTATAGGTGTTTTTGATGAGGTTGAAGATAAAACAGTTCCATTATTACTTTTTGCATTAGGTGATGTTCCCAAGGAAGCACCTAAAAAAGAATTTGAAATTCCAATTGAAGAAGATGATGAAGATGATTACGATCCTTATAATGATGATAGCTTTTATTATTAGTGAAACTCCACGCTTTTGCGTGGTTAGTTGAACTAATCCCGCTTTTTAGCGGGATCTTTGTTGATAAATTCGAACTCCACGCTTTTGCGTGGCTAGTTGAACTAATCCCGCTTTTTTTAATAAATTTTTCACTATTAAAAATTGTTATTAAGTTCCGAAATTAACTTATTTAAAAAAATAGAGTAAATCTTGTTTCTTGACTCTAAAAGCAAAGCGGTCTTGGCTCTTCTATTGAGTACTGCAATTTAACGTCTCCTTTTTTTCTTTTTCTTACGAGATTGGTTTCTACTTTTCTTTTCTGGAAATTCTGACGGTAAACTTAATTTTTGATGTCTCTTCTGTTTAGGTAATACCGATTTGAATTCTTTCTTTTTATCTTTTTTAAACTCAGTCTTTTTTTCTTTAAAATTTTTACCTTTTGTTGGTAATAATTTTTCTAATAAATCAGTACGTTTAACTTTTGAAAGCACATTTCGTATCCATTTTTGATTTTCTTTTTTATACCAAAAGAAAAAACGATGTTGATCTTCACGTTGTTGTTTTGTTCTAGGTGTGTTGATTTTTTGCAACGTATATGGATGATATCCGCTATAATATATTACAGTAGCTACAGTCATTGGTGTAGGAGTGAAGCCTTGTACTTGCTCAAGCTGGAATCCCATGTCTTTAGTTTCTGCAGCTAAGTTCGCCATGTCTTCTAGCTCACTTGCAGGATGACTAGAGATGAAATAAGGAATCAATTGGAGATTTAACCTTTTGCGCTTATTAATATCGTCAAAACGTTTTTTAAATTTGTGAAAGTAACTAAAAGAGGGTTTGCGCATCAGTTTTAAAACAGGATCTGAAGTATGTTCTGGTGCCACTTTTAATCGCCCAGAAACGTGTTTTGTCATCACCTCTTCTGTATATGCATCGAGCTCTATTGGGTCGGCATTTTTATTAAATTCAGGAACCAGCATGTCATGTCTAATTCCACTTCCAATAAAAGATTTTTTAATTTTGGGATGTTTATCTACCGCTTGATATAATTCGGTTAACGGTTTGTGAGATGTGTCTAAATTACTACAAATAACAGGATTAATACAAGAAGGTGCAACACATTTATCGCAAATGGATTGTATCTTTCCTTTCATTTTATACATATTTGCCGAAGGTCCACCAATATCGGATAGATACCCTTTAAAGTCGGTCATGTTTGCAACAGTATCAACTTCTCTTAAAATAGATTCTTTACTTCTACTTGCAATAAATTTACCTTGATGTGCGGATATAGTACAAAAGCTACAGCCACCAAAACAACCGCGATGAATATTTATTGAGAATTTAATCATTTCAAAAGCAGGTATTGGACCTCTTTTGTTATATTTAGGATGTGGTAATCGTGTATATGGCAAATCAAATGAAGCATCAATTTCTTTTTCCGTCATTGTAGGGAAAGGCGGATTTATAATCAATGTTTTTTCTTCAATGTTTTGTAAGATTCTACTCCCAAAAACTTTGTTTGATTCTTGTTCTAATACTTTAAAATTAGACGCGAATAATTTTTTATCTTTAATACAGACCTCATGAGAGTTTATAATTACATCTTTCCAATGCTTGTTTTTTTGTAACTCAGATTTTTTATCCTTTAAATAGACCGTTTGTTTTATGGTTGTAAGTGATTCAAATGGTACACCTTTTTGTAAAAGGTTTACAATTTCTCTTAAAGGTTGTTCACCCATACCATAAACCAACAAGTCAGCCTTTGATTCAAATAATATAGATGGTTTTAATTTATCGCTCCAGTAATCGTAATGTGTTACACGTCTTAATGAAGCTTCAATACCACCTATCATTACAGGTACATTGGGGAACTTTTCTTTTAAAATATTACTATAGACAATTGTTGCATAATCTGGTCTAAAACCTTTATCTCCATTTGGCGTGTAAGCATCTTTTTCACGTTTCCATTTATTGGCTGTATAATTACTAACCATCGAATCCATAACACCAGCGGTTACCGCAAAAAATAATTTTGGGGTGCCAAGTTTTGTAAAGTCTTGTAAGTTATCTGTAACACTTGGTTGTGGAACTATGGCTACTTTTAAACCATAGCTTTCTAATATTCGCCCAATAACTGCTGGTCCAAAAGAAGGATGATCAACATAGGCATCACCACTAAATAGAATAACGTCCAATTCATCCCAACCTCTAATCTTAACTTCTTTATTAGTGGTGGGAAGCCATGCAGAAAGCTTTAAGGTAGTGTTTTGCATAAGATTTTTTTATCGAAAATATTAAAAATAATAATGAACTATTTTATCTTAATAACAATGGGTTCTATATTACTTAATCTTCCACCAGAACTGGATATAACTTTAATATCATAAATTTTAATTCGTTGACCTTTCCTGGTTTTATTAATGGCTTTTTTTGCTTTTGAAGTCATTTTATTGCCTTTAACTCTTACGTTTGAAGCGCCATTAATTTGAATTGAAAAACTAACGACTTTATATTGTTTATTAGTTTCATAATGTTTTGCGCCAATTGTTGAATTTGATATTGCACGTTTTGACATTTTAACATGACCAATTTCATCTCTTATGGAACCTTCTAATCTAACCTTTGTCTCATCAAAAGCAGTGACAGGTTTGCTTGTTGGTTTGGCAACAGGAACTGGAGTTTTAGTAGAAGTTGTGGTTTTGGTAATTATTCCGGGGTTTTCTGGATTTTGACCATCAAATTGAAATTGTCTAATTACGGAGTAAGAACTATTAAATCTAATTTGTACAGGTTGTCCTTCTTCCATTATAGTAAACACACCAGCTAAAGGATGTTCACCAACGCTACCAGCTCTAAAATTAAGCCTAACTTCTCCTTCTCGTAAAAATTTCTCATCAACCTTAACGCCATTAACAATCACATTTTCTGGAGTTGCAGAAGTGTCAAATCTACCTAAAAGAATTTTACCAGTAACAACTTCACCTTCTAAGTAGGCATTTTTGTTTAAACGCACTATGCCAATAAAATTACGCATAGCTAATTCTCTTACAAACTCACCACTAATCATAGATAATAGTAATTCTGAATGAATTAAACTAACATCTGTTTGCATTTGAGAGATGTTTGTAATTGATGTAATTGCAGGATAGTTTTGAAATTTTAAATTTAGCCATTCAGTCTCTTCACCTTTTTTATTTTTAATGTTATCGGTTCTAAAACGAGCATTAACAATTGAAGATATTGTTGAAAATCCTCGCCCTAAAGCATTTGAAATATCAATTTTAAACTTATCAATAGTATTTTTAAACTCTAAACCTTTTTTGTTAGGTTTGTTGTTCGCGAAAAAATATTTATCTATAAAATCACTAGTACTTAATTTTTCATATCCAGTCCTCTTTTCTCCCTTTTTATAATGCGCATCATAAATCTCATCTTTTACATCTTCAAGATAATTGTAAAAGTCAGTTATTATAAAGTTTACTTTTTCAGACCTCTCACTAATTGAAGCATATTTTTTTGGATGTTCTAATATAGTTGCATCTAAAACTTGCTTATGTATTCCGTTTCTTAGAGATAACACCTGGTTAGACTCTTCTAATTTTTCATTCATATACCCAAAAGCTGCAATGACTTTTTTATCTTGACAAGAAGATAAAAAGAGTAATGTTAAAAGTGCGCTTATGTATATTATTTTTTTCATTTTTGAATGCCTTAGATTGCTAATTTAATATTTTTTTTAGAAAATGTTACTATTATAAAGTAATACTAGTTTTTTAACTCCAGTAAAACAACATTTTCTACATGATGTGTCTGAGGAAACATATCAACAGCTTGTGTTTTTGTGATAGTATAATGTTCTGCTAAAATTTCTAAATCTCTAGCTTGTGTTGCGCTATTACAACTTACATAAACTATTTTTTTTGGTAAGATATTCACAATCTGCTCTACCACTTTTTTATGCATGCCTTCTCTTGGAGGATCAGTAATTATTACGTCTGGTTTTCCGTGTGTATTGATAAATTCTTCTGTAAAAACATCTTTCATATCGCCTACAAAAAAATCTGTATTTTCAATAGAATTGTTTGTTGCATTTTCTTTTGCATCCTTTATTGCTTCCGGAACAGATTCTACACCAATAACTTTTTTTGCATTTTTTGCGACAAATTGTGCAATTGTTCCTGTACCTGTATATAAATCATACACTAATTCTGTGCCAGTTAGTCCAGCAAAATCTCTTGTTATTTTATATAATTCGTATGCTTGATAAGAGTTAGTTTGGTAAAATGATTTAGCATTAATTTTAAATTTTAATCCTTCCATTTCTTCAAAAATATGATCTCTGCCTTTAAAAAGTATAACATCTTGATCGTAAATGGAGTCATTACCTTTACTGTTAATAATGTATTGTAACGATGTAATGTTTGGAAATTCTGTTATAATTGCATTTAAAAGTAATTCTCTTTTCTCAGTATCTTCTTTAAATAACTGAATAACAATCATGATTTCTCCATTGGAAGAAATACGTACCATAACAGTTCTTAATAATCCTTCTTGTGATCTTGGATTGTAAAATTCAAGATTGTTTTCTATACTAAACTCTTTTATAAAGTTTCTTAAATCATTTGATGGATCCTCTTGTAGGTGGCATTTTGTTACATCCAATATTTTGTCCCACATACCAGCAATATGGAATCCACATGCGTTACGGTTGTCAATTTCGTCATCAGAGTTTATTTCTTCATACGTTAACCAACGACTACTAGAAAACGAAAATTCCATTTTATTGCGATAAAAATACTGTTTGTCACAACCTAAAATTGGTGTGATTTCAGGTAAGTCAAGATGACCTATGCGTTTTAAGTTTTCTACTACTTCTTTTTCTTTATAAAAAAGTTGGTCTTCATATTTCATATGTTGCCATTTACAACCACCACAATTTTCAAAATGTTCGCAAACAGGTTCGGTTCTTCTATCTGATAATTTGTGAAACTTTATAGCTTTACCTTCAAAATAAGACTTTCTTTTTTTTCCAGTCTGTACATCAACAATATCACCTGGCACAGCATTGGATAAAAATATCACTCTACCATCGGGTGATTTTGCAATCGTTTTACCTTTTGCTCCTGCGTCGATTACTTCAATGTTTTCAAAAATATTGATTTTCTTTTTTCTTCTTGCCATAGTGCAAAAGTAATATTATTATGTTAAAAATAAGTAAGGGTTTCACAATTAAGTGAAACCCTTTATAAAAATTAGGAATTTTGTAGTAATTATTTAGCGACACTTCTCATATAAGCAGTGATTGCTTGTAATTCTTCAGCTTTAGCGCCTTTAAGAATTCCAGTTAAATTTGCTTTCATTACAGCTACTTGAGCAGGATCTGTATCAACAATAGCTTCTGAATTTCCTTTTAAAAACTTTACCATGTTTGCTCCTTTTTCATCATAAATTTTCACGATCTCTTTTATAGAAGGACCAACTACTTTTTTATCAACATTGTGACAAGCAGTACAAGTTTTTGAAGCAAATAAAGCTTTACCTTCAGCGATTTGTTTTGTGTCAGCAACTGTGTTTTTTACTGCATCAACAGCTTTGTTTGCACCGTCTTTTACAGCATCAACACCTGTTTTAGCAGCGTCTATTGTTTTGTTTGCAGCGTTTTTTGCAGCTTCTGCAGTTTTGTTTGCTGCATTCTTTGCAGCTTCTGCTGTTTTGTTAGCAGCATCTTTTGCTTTGCTACAAGATGTAGTTCCAAATGCTAAACCAGCAATTATAACTAAAGATAATAATACTTTTTTCATTTTTTTTTGTTTTAATTTGTTAGAGAATATTTTTTGAAATGCAAATTTAACCTATTTCCTATGAATACTGAAACTTTTAGCGATATTTTTTATTATAGAAACGACACTTCTTTAAAGAGGTTCTAATGTATGGGAAATTACATCAACATTGTTATTGGATTTTCTATGAAATCTTTTAAAGTTAATAAAAATTGAGCTCCTGTTGCGCCATCTACTGTTCTGTGGTCACAAGCTAATGTTAGCTTCATTGTGTGTCCTGCTACAACTTGCCCATTTTTAACAACTGGTTTTTCAACAATTGCTCCAACAGATAAAATAGCTGAATTTGGTTGATTTATAATTGAAGTAAAATCAGTTATTCCAAACATTCCTAAGTTTGAAATAGTAAATGTACTACCTTCCATTTCGGCTGGCGTTAATTTTTTATTACGGGCTTTTCCTGCCATATCTTTGACTGTTGCTCCAATTTGCTGTAAAGTTTGCTCGTTTGCAAATTTTACGACAGGAACTAGTAAGCCGTCTGGCACAGCAACAGCTACACCAATATGTACGTGATGATTCAATTTCATACGATCTTCAAACCATTGCGAATTTACTTGTGGATGCTTTTTTAAAGCCAAAGCAGTTGCTTTAACAATAATATCATTATAAGATATTTTTGTATCAGGTACTGAATTGAATTGCTTACGAAATGCCATAGCGTTTTCCATATTAAACTCAACATTTAAGTAATAATGTGGTGCAGAGAATTTAGATTCACCTAAACGTCGGGCAATTACTTTTCGCATTTGCGAATTGTTTACTTCTTCAAAACTTTCTTCTCCAGTTGCAACAAATGGAATTGCGCTAACTGTATTTGAATTAGATGCTGGATTATAAAACTCTACATCTCTTTTTACAATGCGTCCGTTTTCTCCAGTTCCGGTTATCGTTTGAATATTTAAACCTTTTTCGTTAGCTAATTTTTTTGCTAACGGTGAAATAAAAATACGTTCGCCAGTGTTGGTTGGAATTTCAACAGCAGGTGTTTTTGTTGCTGTTGTGGAATTAGTAGTAGCAGAAACTTCTTTTTTTACAGGAGCAGGTTTGTTAACTTCTTTTTTAGGCGCTTCTTTTTTTTCAGTTACTGAAGGCGTTGCAGATTTAAAATCAGCAATTAGTTTTTCAATATCTTCTCCTTCTTCGCCTATAATAGCCAATAATGCGTCAATTGGAGCAGTATCACCTTCTTGAAGACCAATATATAATAAAGTACCTTCATTAAAAGATTCAAATTCCATAGTGGCTTTGTCAGTTTCAATTTCGGCAAGAATATCACCTTCTTCAATTTTATCACCAACTTTTTTTAACCATTGAGCAACAACTCCTTCGGTCATTGTATCGCTTAAGCGAGGCATTGTTATAATTTCTGCCATAATTGTATTTTTTAAATTTCTAAATAATTAGAAATACTATTTTATAAATTTAATATCTGTGCTTTAAAAATGGAAAATCTTCTTGCTCATATACCATATCGTACAATTGTTGTACTTCTGGATAAGCAGAGCTTTCAGCAAAGTCTACACATTCTTGGACTCTACTTTTTACATCAGCTTGAATGGCAGTTATCTCATCGTCCGATAAGTAATTTTCGGCTTTAATAACATCCAAAACTTGTGTTATTGGATCAATTTTACGGTATTCAGCAACTTCGTCTTTTGTTCTGTAATGCTGTGCATCACTCATTGAGTGTCCACGATAACGATACGTTTTCATTTCTAAAAAAGTTGGTCCGTTTCCAGATCTTGCTCTTTCAATGGCTTCACTCATTGCTTCGGCCACTTTAACAGGATTCATTCCGTCAACTGGTCCGCAAGGCATATCATATCCTAAACCAAGTTTCCAAATATCAGTATGATTTGCAGTTCTTTCAACTGATGTTCCCATAGCATAACCATTATTTTCTACTATAAAAACAACAGGTAATTTCCAATTCATAGCCATATTAAAGGTTTCGTGTAATGAACCTTGACGTGCAGCACCATCACCAAAATAGGTTAAAGTTACTCCTTTTCTGTCAAAATATTTATCCCCAAAAGCAATTCCTGCTCCTAAAGGAATTTGTCCACCAACAATTCCGTGTCCACCATAAAAACGATGTTCTTTTGAGAATATATGCATAGATCCACCCATTCCCTTTGAGGTACCAGTGACTTTTCCATAAAGCTCAGCAAAAATATTTTTAGGATCAACGCCCATTCCAATTGGTTGAACGTGATTACGATAAGCAGTAATCATTTTGTCCTGCGTTAAATCCATTGCATGTAATGCGCCAGCTAACACAGCTTCTTGACCGTTATATAAGTGTAAGAATCCTCTCACTTTTTGTTGGATATAAACTTGTGCTAGTTTATCTTCAAACTTACGCCAAAAAAGCATGTCTTTATACCAATTAATATAGGTGTCTTTGGTTATTTTTTTCATTATAAAAGTATTATTCAATAATTGATTTGCAAATGTAGTTTTTTTATATGAATTATTGAAGTTTTGAATTCATTTTACAGAGAAATAATTACTATTACGATTGCGAATAAATTTTATTAAATTCTAAGATATCATTCAGCAGAATTATATCATCTTCCATAGGGTTTATATTCCAAGATTTTAGGCCAAGATTTTCAGCAGCTATTGTATTTTCTTGAGTGTCGTCAATAAAAAAGCACGTGTTTGCTTTGGCGTTAATTTCTTTAAAAACATAGTTATAAATTGAAATATCTGGTTTTCTTAGTTTTATTTCGTGTGAATAAAATACGTTATCAAAACATGCTAAAAACCGATTGTAAAATTCTTTACCTAACATATTTTTGATGTAAATTAAATGTAAATCATTGATATTGCTTAGTAAATGACAGTGGTTGTTTTTTGAAAATTCTTCAATAAATTCCAAGCGATATAAAGGAAAATCTAATAAAATTGCATTCCAAGCATCAATTAGTTCTTGCTTATTAGCTTTTGGAAATTGAGTTTGATAAAAAGCAATAAATACATCAGTAGTTATTAAACCTTTTTCATACTGTTGATTTTTTACAATCATTTCATCAGTAAACTCGGCTAAACCTAATTTCTCTAATTCTTTTACAGATGCAGATTTGTCTAAATTGATGAATACATCACCAAAATCAAAAATGTAATTTTTTATCATTTTATCCTATTTAGGTAAGTGAAATGTTTGTTTCTTTTACATATAATCTTCAATAGGATTACAAGAACAAATTAAATTACGATCTCCGTAAGCATCATCTACACGACGTGTTGGTGTCCAGTATTTGTTGTCCTTTAAATAAGGTAATGCAAAAGCTGCATCTTGTCTAGAATATGAAAAATTCCATTCGTCTGCAGTTAGCATTGCTTGTGTATGTGGTGCATTTTTTAAGACCGAATCTGTTCCTTCTTTATGTGCATCAATTTCTTTTTTAATTTGAACCATTGCATCAACAAAGCGATCAATTTCTGCTTTAGATTCACTTTCTGTTGGTTCGATCATCATAGTTCCGGCAACGGGAAAAGAGACTGTTGGTGCGTGAAAGCCAAAATCCATTAAACGTTTGGCAATATCAGTCACTTCAATGCCTTTTTCTTTAAACTCTCTAAAATCAACAATCATTTCATGAGCTGCAAAACCTTTTTCTCCTGTATAAAGAATTTTATAGTGTTTTTCTAATTTTGCTTTTAAATAATTAGCATTTAAAATAGCGTATTTTGTTGCTTGAGTTAAACCGTCATTCCCTAACATTTTTATATAAGAATATGAAATTAAATCTACCAAAGCAGATCCGTAAGGTGCCGCAGAAATTGCAGAAATTGCATTTTCACCACCAGTTTTAATGATAGGATTGGTTGGTAAAAATTCGGCTAAATGCTCTATAACACAAATTGGACCAACGCCAGGTCCGCCACCACCGTGAGGAATGGCAAATGTTTTATGTAAATTTAAATGACACACATCTGCACCAATTGTTGCAGGATTTGTTAAGCCTACTTGTGCATTCATATTTGCGCCATCCATATAAACTTGTCCGCCATTTTTATGAATAATATCGGTTATTTCCATAATTGCAGATTCAAAAACGCCGTGAGTTGATGGATATGTAACCATTAATGCGGCTAAATTATCTTTATGTAGTTCGGCTTTTTCTCTAAGATCCTCTACATCAATATTTCCATCATCATTTGTTTTTGTAACAACTACTTTCATTCCTGCCATTACTGCCGATGCTGGATTTGTTCCATGGGCAGAAGACGGAATTAAACAAATATTTCGATGCGATTCGTTATTCTTTTTATGATAAGCTCTAATGACGAGTAAGCCTGCATATTCACCTTGCGCACCAGAGTTTGGTTGTAAAGAAGTGGCATGGAAACCAGTTATTACATTTAAGTATTCTTCTAAGTTATGTAGCATTTCGCGATAACCTAAAGCTTGACTTCTAGGTACAAATGGATGAATGTTATTCCACAAACCGTTACTTAGTGGTAACATTTCACTTGCCGCATTCAGCTTCATAGTGCAAGA
This sequence comes from Flavobacteriaceae bacterium, assembly GCA_036478895.1. Taxonomy (GTDB): domain Bacteria; phylum Bacteroidota; class Bacteroidia; order Flavobacteriales; family Flavobacteriaceae; genus S010-17. The sequence goes on from JAZGEV010000016.1 coordinate 13,287, forward strand.
GCCTAAAGATATCATTGAATCGGTTAATGAGATATCTTTACGTTCTAGTCTTGTTATGTAACGCATCATTTCGGTTTCGGAATGATAGCTATTAAATACTTGGTGAGTTAAGTAACTTGAAACACGTTTTGAATTTTCATCAATTTTAGAACAGATAGAGCAATTACTTAAATGTATTGTGTCTAAGTTTTCTGCTTCGGCTATGGTTGATAAAATGACGTTTATGTCATTAACAGTTGTGGTTTCGTTTAACGAAATTCCAATGGTTGAATTGTTTATTTGATTGAAGTTCAATTCGTTCCTTTCTGCAATAAATTTAACTTTATCAGCATTGGTTACCTTGATTTTTAAGGTGTCAAAGAAAGACGTATTTGTTTGTTCTAAACCTAGTGTTTCTAATCCTTCATTTAGCGTAGTAGTTAAAGAATGAATTTTTTTAGCAATACTTTCTAATCCGGCTGGACCATGATAAACGGCATACATACCAGCCATAACGGCTAGTAAAACTTGCGCCGTACAGATGTTTGAAGTTGCTTTTTCACGTTTTATATGTTGCTCACGTGTTTGAAGCGCCATACGTAACGCATGGTTTCCATCAACATCAATGGTAATTCCTATAATTCTACCAGGAATTTTACGTTTAAAATGATCTGACGTGGCAAAATAGCCTGCGTGTGGTCCGCCATAACCTAACGGGATTCCAAAACGTTGTGTTGTTCCAACAGCTACATCTGCACCCATTTTGGCAGGTGATTTTAATATGGCAAGACTCATTAAGTCAGCAGCTACAACTACTTTGGATTCATTGCTATGTGCTTTTTCTATGAACGAAGTATAATCGTAAATTTGTCCATTTTTTGCAGGATATTGTACTATTGCACCAAATACATTTTCGGAAAAATTAAAGTCGTTATGGTTTCCAAAAACCAATTCAATATCCAAAGGATTAGCACGTGTTTTTATAATAGAAACTGTTTGCGGTAAAACTTCATTTGATACAAAAAACACATTGGTATTGGCTTTTTTCTGCGCTCTTGTTCTGTCATTGTATAGCATAATCATTGCTTCAGCAGCAGCAGTTCCTTCGTCTAATAAAGACGAATTCACCATATTGAATCCAGTTAAATCACCAACCATTGTTTGATAATTTAAGAGTGCTTCTAATCTTCCTTGAGAAATTTCGGCTTGATATGGTGTATATGAAGTGTACCAACTTGGGTTTTCAAAAACATTTCGTTGAATAACAGCAGGTAAAATAGCTTCGTGATAACCCAATCCAATATAGGATTTGTATAATTTATTTTTTTGAGCTAACTCATTAATATGATTTGCAAACTCAATTTCACTCAGTGGTTTTGGTAAAGCCAATTCGTCTTTTAAACGAATGTCCTGTGGAATGGTATTGGAAATTAAGTCATTGAGTGATTTAACACCAATAGCTGATAGCATTTCTTGAACATCGTTTTCGCGTGGTCCAAGGTGTCTTGTTACAAAAGAATCGGTTTGCATAGTTGTATATTTTGTGTAGCAAAAATACTGAAAAATTAATGTATTCAAAGCCTTTAATTTAGAATTTTAGTATTAATTATTAGCTTTTTTTAAGTGAATTAATAGAGAAATATTATGTTTGTATTTTTGGAACGATTTTGGTATAACATATATTATGAATAGAGTAATTATATTTTTAGTGATTTTAATATCTTTTTCGGCTTATAGCCAAAAAAAGGTAACAAATACTAAGGGAAAAGAAATGATTTTGTTTGAAGGTGATTCTATTGAATTTTCTTTGGATGAAATACATTTGTTAAAAAAAATGAAGTTCGATAATAAAAAGGAGCAGCGTTATTATTATTGGTATTGGAAAAAAATACATAAAGCTTATCCTTATGCTGTAATGACAGCTAAAAAAATTGAAGAAGTAGAGTTGGCATTGACAAAGATTAAGTCAAAACGTAAACGTAAACGTTATATTAAAAAAGCGCAAAAATCTTTAAAAAAAGAATTTAAAGGTAAATTGAAAAAATTAACACGAACAGAAGGTAAACTTTTAGTCCGTTTAATACATAGACAAACTGGTAAGACAGCTTTTACTTGGATTAAAAAATACAGAAAAGGTTTTAAGGCTTTTTGGTATGACACTACAGCTAATGTTTTTAAAATATCTTTAAAAAAAGAATATAATCCTATAGATAAACAATTGGATTTTTTGGTGGAACATATTTTGCAACATGCTTTTTTAAATAACACACTTATAGAATCGAAAAGTAAATTAAAATTTGATTTCGATACATTGTCTAGCAAGCATAAAAGATTAGATATAGTTGAATTGATTAAGAATAGGTAATTCAGCTTTTATAAATAATCTCGACTATGTTCGAATTGACATTTAATAAAACCGATATTGAGTTTTAAAACAAACAAAAAAATCTAGGCTCTAGCTCCATACAGAACTGCGGTCTTAATTTTTTTTCAATCTTTTTAAAGACTAAACAATAAATTTCTTAGTTATTCTACTACTCGCTATAAAAGCAGCAATAATTCCTAAACTTGTAATTGTAGCAATTACAATTAGGATATTTGATAAGTGAAACTCTACAGGATATGCAAGTCCAGGTCTTATAGTGATTAATTCGAATTTTAATTGAATAAATACAATTATAGATGCCAATACTAAACCTACAATCATACCAAATAAACTTAATAAAATACCTTGTAAGGTGAATATTTTTCTAATCTTCTTAATTGGAAACCCAATATTAAATAGTGTTTTTAAATTTTCACGCTTATCGAGTATCATCATAATCATAGCGCCAATAACATTAAAAAGTGCAATAATTACAATTAAGCTAGATATCAAATAGGAATATAAGTTTTCCATATTTAGCATTTTAAAAGTTATGGCATTTTGTTGTTTGCGTGTTTGTACTTTAAAAGTAGCACCCAATTTTTTCTGTAATTGAGTTGCAAATCTATTTGCTTTGTCGTTATTTTTCAGCTTTAAAGCGATGGCAGAGTATTGATTTTCATCATAACCTAACAATTCTTGTGCTAATGCAATGTTAGTGAAAACGAATTCCGAATCTACATCATTGAGTTCATAAATGCCAGAACATTGTGCATTTACGGTACGTAAGGAATTTAAATTCATTTGACTTTTACCAGGTTTTGGTACGTGTATTTTTAAGTTTTCGGTAAATGAATATAAAGGTAGTCGTAATTTATTAGCCACTCTATTACCCATAATAACAGTATGCTTTTGAGATTTTTTAAACCATTCGCCAATAATAATGGTAGAATCCATTTTGGTAACATTAAGGTAGTTTTCATCCACACCTTTTATGGTTGAAGCTATTTGATTGTTACTATAATCTAAGAGTACGTGTTCTTCAATTATTTTGGAAAAATGGGTTATTTTATCATCCTTTAACAGCGTTTGTAAATCTTCTTTTAAAAAAAATGATTTCCCTTTTGAAGCCGTAATTTTAATATCGGGATCGGCAGTATTCATAAAAAACAAATTGAATGATTTTAAGCCCGAGAATACAGATAGAACAATAAACAAAGCCATTGTGCCAATAATTACGCCAATTGTTGCAATTTTTGTAATGATATTAATAGTAGAATTACTGCTTTTTGAAAACAGATAACGCTTAGCTATATATAATGGCGTATTCAATTAACGTCTTTGTCTTTTTGGTAAAATAGATGGATTGGTAATTGGATTTTCTTCATCGCCTTTTAAAGCAGTATCAATGCCTTCGATATAATCTAAGGAATCGTCTGAAAAGAATTCTAAATTTGGCATACGTCTCAATTGATTCTTAGTTCTACGTGCCATTTCAAAACGAATGGTTTTTCCATTTTCTTTTATGGCGCTAATCAGTTGGTCTCTGTGTTTACTTGGGAATATACTTACGTACACTTTTGCTTCTCCCAAATCTGACGTTACGTAAACTTTGGTGATAGATATTAGTACACCTTTCAATTCATTACGAGCTTCGCTTTGTAATATATCGATAAGGTCTTTTTGCAATACGCCTGCAATTTTTTTTTGTCTGTTGGTTTCTTCCATTGTGCAAATTTACTTAATTTTTGTGTATTTACTATGCTTGTAGCAATTATAATACCATAAATAAATACTTGTAATTTATAATTTAAACCCTTTGATGATAACAAGACTCAAGGTTATGTAGAAACGCACTTAAAATGTTCATCCTTTATCCAAGTGCCAATTAATACTTGGTTTTTTTAAATGCAGAATTTTATATATTGAATATTGGAATTTGATATTTCTTTTTATCTTTGTAAAAACAACATCCTAATGCAGAAAATTGAACATATTGGTATTGCTGTTAAAAATTTAGAAGAGTCTAATGCGCTTTTTGCTAAATTATTTAATAAAAAACATTATAAAACAGAAGAAGTGAAAAGTGAAGGCGTTAAAACTTCTTTTTTTAAAGTTGGACCTAATAAAATTGAGTTGCTTGAAGCAACAAATCCAGAGAGTCCAATTGCTAAGTTTTTAGCTAAAAAAGGCGAAGGCGTTCATCATATTGCTTTTGCAGTAACGGATATTGTGAAAGAAATTAAACGATTAAAACAGGAAGGATTTGTGGTTTTAAACGAGAAACCTAAGAAAGGAGCCGATAATAAATTAGTCGCTTTTTTACATCCAAAAAGTTCTAATGGAGTTTTGATAGAATTGTGTCAAGAAATTGAAGTGAAATGATTATTTTTGGCAAATAGATAAGATATCATGGCAAAATTAACATCATTTGAGCAGTATCAGAAAAGACGTTTAAGATCGTCTTATGTTTCTGTGATTTTTAGTATAGCATTGGTATTATTTATATTGGGTTTATTAGCATTGCTTATTTTTCATACCCAAACTTTATCCAAACATTTTAAAGAAAAATACGCTATTAATGTTTTTATTAAAGACAAAGCCAAAGAGAAAGATTTTAAAAAAATAAGAAAATTTTTGGAAGATAAAGACTTTACAACAAAGGTGAAGTTTGTTTCTAAGAAAGACGCATTAAAGATTTATGTGCAAGATGTTGGAGAGGATTTTATGGAATTTTTAGGCGATAATCCTTTAAATAATAGTTTTGATTTGTATTTAAAATCCGAATTTGTAGATCCCGATAAAATTAAAGACATTGAAAAAATAATTCTTAAAAACAAGTTTATTGATGAGGTGTCGTACGATAAATCATTGGTATCTATGTTAAGTAATAGTGTTAAGAAAATTAGTTTTTGGCTGTTAGCTTTTGCTGCATTGCTAAGTTTGATAACAATTGTTTTAATTAATAGTTATTTACGATTATCTATTTACGCAAAAAGATTCAATATAAAAACCATGCAAATGGTGGGAGCAACTAAACGATTTATAAGAAAGCCTTTTTTATATAGAAGTGTTAAATTAGGAATGATAGGTGCAATTGTTGCAATAATTGCCTTAGTTTTACTACTGTTATATTTTAATAAAACATATCCAGATATAGGTTTAGTTAAAGATAAAGTCACATTAATGCTATTATTCGCAAGTGTTTTTATACTAGGTATTGTAATCACTTGGCTGAGTACTTATTTTGCAACAAAACGATTTTTAAATCTAACTGCAGAAGAGTTGCATTATTAATAAAAAATTAAAAAATGTCAAAAAAAGAATTAAAAATAAACGAGAATCAATCGTTTTTATTTGGTAAACGAAATTATAAATTTATGGCAATAGGTTTGGGTGTTATTGCACTTGGGTTTATTCTAATGTCTGGCGGTGGAAGTGATGATCCAGCTGTATTTAACGAAGCTATTTATAATTTTAGACGTATTAGATTAGCACCAACATTGGTTTTAATTGGTTTAGGAATTGAGATTTATGCTATTATGACAAAGCCTGAATAATGAATTATTTATACGCTATAATTTTAGCAATTATTGAAGGTGTTACCGAATATTTACCGGTTTCATCTACAGGTCATATGATTGTTGCATCCTCATTTATGCGCATTGCAAGTGATGATTTTACCAAGTTATTTACTATTGTTATTCAGCTTGGCGCTATTTTGTCTGTAGTTGTTTTGTATTGGAAACGTTTTTTTCAAAGTTTCGATTTTTATTTTAAACTATTAGTCGCTTTTATACCTGCAGTTGTTTTAGGTTTATTGTTAAACGATGTAATTGATGAGTTATTAGAAAGTCCAATTACTGTTGCAATCTCCTTAATTATTGGTGGTTTTATTTTACTTAAAGTCGATGATTGGTTTAAAGCAAACGAGGTTTATGATGCAGAAAATCCATCGGCTCATACAGAAATATCATACCTCACAGCATTAAAAATTGGCTTTTTTCAATGCTTGGCAATGATTCCAGGAACATCTAGAAGTGGTGCAAGTATAGTTGGTGGAATGACTCAAAAAATTAATAGAAAAACAGCAGCCGAATTTTCTTTCTTTTTAGCAGTTCCTACAATGTTGGGTGCAACTGCCAAAAAATTATACGATTATTACAAAGCTGGCTTCACATTAAGTAGTGAGCAAATAAATTATCTTATTATTGGCAATGTCATCGCATTTATTGTCGCATTAATTGCCATAAAATCATTCATTGATTACCTTAGTAAAAAAGGATTTAAAATATTTGGGTATTACCGAATTATATTAGGTATTGTTTTATTAGGAATTCACTTTTTTGTATTTCCTTTGAGTGTTTAGTTCTTTTTAGATTTAATAAGACAAGAGACAAGAGACAAGAGACGAGAGACTAGAGACAAGAGGCAAAGGCAGAGACGAGAGACGAGAGACGAGAGACTTGAGAAAATCTGCGCAATCTGCGGGAGAATAGACTAAGACACAAGAGAGACCAGGGATTCTATAATGTTAAAATTAGAAGCAAACAAAATGACCGAAGAAGATTTTAAAAACGGACAAGTTTTATTAATTGACAAACCTTTAACTTGGACCTCTTTTCAGGTAGTTAATAAAATACGTTGGCATATTAGACAAACCTTTAATATCAAAAAAATAAAGGTTGGTCACGCAGGTACTCTAGATCCATTAGCAACAGGTTTGTTAATTATCTGTACAGGAAAATTCACTAAAAAAATACACGAATACCAAGCGCAAACTAAAGAATATACTGGTACTTTTACATTAGGAGCAACCACACCATCGTATGATTTAGAGACAGAGATTAATCAAACCTTTCCAACAGATCATATAACTGATGAATTAATCCAAAAAACAACCGAGCAATTTACAGGAGAAATTTTACAAAAGCCGCCTATTTTTTCAGCCATAAAAAAAGATGGGAAACGCTTATATGAATTGGCAAGAGCTGGTGAAACAACAGAAATTCCAACGCGACAAGTTACAGTTAACGAATTCGAAATTACAAAAATAGACCTGCCACAAGTGAAATTTAGAATTGTTTGTAGCAAAGGAACTTATATAAGATCTATTGCTTATGATTTTGGCTTAGCTTTAAAATCTGGTGGACATTTAACAGAATTACGAAGAACCAAAATTGGTGATTTTAGTGTGGCTAAAGCTGTTGAACCTTTGGTTTTTGTTGAAGGTTTAGCTAAAGGTGATTAACGGTTACTTCGACAAACTCAGTAACCTAAATTTAATAAGCTCAGTAACCATAATATTCTATTCAACAACGAAATTTCCTTAATCATTAGCTGTGAAATAAGCAAAATAAAAATCTTGATTCTAAGATCTTACAGCAAAGCGGTCTTTCGTCTTTTTTAAAACAGTCTTTAGATTTAAAAAACAGGTCTTATTTTATCAAATGCGATAACCAGCTATCTGTTATTACAACTTCCCATTGGTTTTCAAATTCGTATTTTGATTGAAGAAAATTGTTAAAAACGATTGTTTTTTTAGAAACACTTTTTTTCTTAATAAGTTCTCTAAAGCGTTTCATTTCTTGATATTGTACATGTTCACCTTGTTTAAAGCATACATTTACTTTATCTAGTAATGTAATCGAGTAATCCGTTTCCAATTGAATTATAAAATTGGCTATTTTATCCATAAATGATGTTGAAATAGTTACATCTTCGGATATAAAAAAAATAATAAATCGTTGGTATTCTATTTTAAAAGCAATTGAAATGTCTTCAAAACTAGAAATAAATTCTTTTATTTTTTGATCTAGTTCTTCCAATTCATTTGGATAAAATTTTCGACTTGATGGATATAAAAACACTTTGGCTTCTTCTGATAAATTTTGATAATTAGCAATCATTTATTTGTGTGTAATTTGTTTTTGAAATCTATTATTCTATTGACTTACATTTTTTCTAATTTCACTGTAAAATGGCGCATAATTGGAGCTTCCCAAGTTATTTTATAACCTCTTTTTGCTTCGCTTCTAGAGTTGAAAATTTGTTTCAAAGCCGCTGCAATATATTCCATATGATTATGAGTGTAGGTTCTTCTTGGAATTGCTAAACGTACCAATTCTAATTCGGGATATCGATTTTCACGAGTTTCGGGATCTCTATCGGCTAAAATTGTTCCAATTTCTACACCTCTAATTCCACCAACAATAAATAATTCTATAGCTAGCGCTTGGGCTCTATATTCTTCTTTTGGAATATTTGGTACAAATCTATTGGCATCTAAATAAACCGCGTGGCCACCAATTGGTTTTTGTACTGGCACGCCAAAATCATCTAATTTTTCACCTAGGTATTGCACTTGAGTTATTCTACTTGCCAAATAATCATATTCCAAAGCTTCGTATAAGCCAACTGCTAATGCGCCCATATCTCTTCCGCTCATACCTCCATAAGTAATAAAACCTTCATACATTATAGCAAAAGTAGTAGCTGTTCTGTAAACGGATTCGTCTTTAAGTGCAATAATTCCACCCATATTAACCAAGCCATCTTTTTTTGAACTCATTGTCATTCCGTCACCGTAAGAGTACATTTCTTTGGCAATTTCTTTGATAGTCATGTTTTTGTAAGCTTCTTCTCTTTCTTTTATGAAATAGCAATTTTCTGCATAGCGTGCTGCATCAAAATAAATTGGCACATTATACTGTTTACATAATTTTGAAACAGCTTTAATGTTTTCCATAGAAACAGGTTGTCCGCCTGCGGTATTACAAGTTACCGTTATTATTATAAATGGAATTTTTTCTATGGAATTTTCTGTAAAGGTGTTTTCTAATTTTTTTAGGTCAATATTACCTTTAAATGGATGATATAGTGTAGTGTCAAAAGCTTCATCAATAGTGCAATCTACAGCTTTTCCTTTTCGGAATTCTATGTGTCCTTTGGTTGTATCGAAATGTGAATTTCCAGGAATAATATCACCTTCTTTTACTGTAGCCGAAAATAACACGTTTTCAGCAGCTCTACCTTGATGTGTAGGTATAAAATAATCATAACCTGTAATGTCTTTAACTGCAATTTTTAATTTTTCAAAAGAACGAGAACCAGCATAAGATTCATCGCCAAGCATAATTTCTGCCCATTGTTTGTCGCTCATTGCGCCAGTGCCAGAATCGGTTAATAGGTCAATGTAAACTTGATCGGATTTTAAATTAAAAAGATTGTAATCGGCATCTTTTATCCATTGTTTACGTTGTTCAATGGTTGATTTTTTAATGGATTCAACCATTTTAATTCGGTAAGGTTCTGCGTAAGGTAATTTCATGTTTAGGTTTGTTTAATATTAATAAATGCTTTTTTTTGCGAATTATTAATAAGTATAATCATCTCTATTTTTAATTTTGAGATGCACGTCTATTGCGAAATTAAATTCTTGAAAGTTGTATTTCATTTGAATTCAAATTTATGAAAAAATAATGGATTTAGAAACCTAACATATGTAAAACTTATAAGTTTTCAATTATCTCCATTAAGTCATGTTGTGTAGAAATGCCTTTATCTTTATTGTACCAAATTTGTAAGTCTTTTTTGAACTCAGCATCCAAAGCGCCATGCTCTTTTTTGAAATTCATTACCATTTTTGTAGCTATACTTGGTCTTGGTCCCCAACTATTTAATACGTCATTCGTGTTTTTATCGATAATCAATAATTTAGGAATTGATTTTCCGCCATTAGTTAAATAGCGTTGCATTAAATCATCATTGGCATCTCTTAAAATTATTTTAAAATCAATTTGAGGTGATATTTCAGAAATTTTATACATTATTGGTAAGGTTTGAGCGGCATCGCCACACCAACTTTCCGTTAAAACTAAAAACAAAAGGTCTTTTTTAGTTTCTTTGATCGTTAATAAAGTGTCTTTATTGAGTAATATTGTTTTATCTAATCGTTTCATGCGTTTCGCATTTAATTTACTAAAATTCAACAATATATCCGATTGATTCTCTCCAGTTGATTTGTTTATTGCTACTAATGTGTTAATTAATTTTTTATATTCAGTATAACTCATCGCATTTTGAATGCTCTTTTTTATAATTTTTTGCATTGATTTGTTTTAGAATAAATAAGACGCATTTTAATCGTTTGTATTACAAATTAATAATCTTAATTCGTTTTTAGATTTTTAAGCATTTCAATGGTTAAATCAGATATGTTGAATTTGTGTTTCCAATGCCAATCCATTCGAGCAGTTGTATCATCGATACTGTTTGGCCAGCTATCGGCTATTTCTTGTCTAAAATCGGGTTTGTAATCAATGGTAAAATTAGGTTGATGCTTTTTAATTTCGGATGCTAATTCGTTTGGTGTAAAACTAATACCACCAATATTATAAGGAATGTACTTTGCTATATTTGTGGTTTCCATAATATCAATAGTTGCTTTAATAGCATCGTCCATATATAGCATTGGTAGTTTAGTATCATTCTTTAAAAAACAAGTATATGAATTATCTTCAATGGCTTTGTGAAAAATATCTACAGCGTAATCTGTAGTACCACCACCAGGTTTTGTTTTCCAACTAATGATGCCAGGATATCTTATAGTACGCACATCTACATTGTATTTATCGTGATAGTAATTACACCAACGTTCACCAGATAACTTACTAATTCCATAAACAGTATTAGGCTCGGTAATGGTTTCTTGTGGTGTTTTAATTCGAGGAGTCGTATTTCCAAAAACAGCAATGGAACTAGGCCAAAACACTTTTTTTATAATGCCATCTTTGGCTAAATTAAGGATATGAAATAATGAAGTCATATTTAAATCCCAAGCTTGTGCTGGAAATTTTTCTGCCGTTACCGATAACATTGCAGCCATTAAATAGACACTAGTTATTTGATATTTGTTAATGAGTAGTAAGATGGCTTCTTTATCCGTAGCATCCAAAAATTCAAACACGCCAGATTGCATTAATTCTTTTGAACCTTCTTTAATATCACTTGCAATTACAATTTTATTATCTGCTCTAAGTTTTAAGGTTAGCTCAGTGCCAATTTGACCACTTGAGCCAATAATTAAAATGGAATCTGTCATTTTTTTTTTAATTAAAGTTGTTATGCAAATATATATAATAGTGCATTATAAAATGGAATTAAATTTTACAAAAAAGAATCTTTTTTCATTGAAATTTCATTAGAATGTTAAAAATTCATGAAAAGATTGAATTTTTTCCATTTTTGATTATAAATCATTGATTTATACTTATTTTTGAGCGCAAATTTTAATTAAAATCGTGAACTTTAAATTTATTTCCATACTGTTATTGCTATTGTTTTTAGTCGCTTGCGAAAAAAATAAGTCTAAACCTATTGCTTTATTAAAAGCCAATATTGTTGAACTTAATGATGAACAATTACAGTATAAAGGTAAAAAAATTGAGTTAAATAAAAAATCCAAAGAAGCGGTAGAGAACTGGATGGAGTATCAAAATTTATCAGAATTCATTCCAAAATTATTAAATTCATCAACAAAAAAAATATTATTTAATGCCAATCAATTGGCACTATATTCACAACAATTAAAAGATTCTATTCGCATTGAAAGTTTTAAGATACCCAGTTTTAAAATTAGATTAAATGTATTGTATAATGAGGCTTTGCGATTACAAGATATGGATTCAATTGTAAGCATAACCAATAAAGAAATAGTAGCAGAGCACCATAATATATTGGAGGCATATTATGCCATTAATATGAAAATAAAAGCGCTTGTTAGAAAAGAAACATTGCAAAATGATTTATTAGAATACGATCATATATTTAGTAATAAAAACGATACCTTACCTATGTTGGGAGGAAAAGCTAAAATTGAACAAATTAAAAAGAATAATAAAACTCAAAAGAAAAGAGTTATAAAACCTTTTAAAGATAAAAGTAGTAAAAAAAGACGTAGAATTGAACCATTAAAGGCAATGAAAAGATGATGCAATTTAAATATAGAATTTATACTTTCATTGTTATGTTGTTTTTTCTAGCCAGTTGTAAACAAGAACAAGATCAAAAAGAGGACTTAACATTAAAGGTTAATACTTTTATGAATGCGTGGCACGCATCTGCAGCTGATGCGGATTTTGAATCGTATTTTAATAAAATTGATGGTTTTTATATTGGTACAGATGCCTCTGAAAACTGGACAAAAGAAGCCTTTGCAACATTTTCTAAACCGTATTTTAATAAAAAAACAACTTGGAATTTTAAAACAATGTCTAGAAATATTTATTTTTCAAAAGACAAAAGTGTCATCTGGTTTGATGAATTATTAACCACTTGGATGGGTGTTTGTAGAGGTTCTGGAGTATTGGAAAAAGAAAAAAATGAATGGAAGATTAAACATTATGTATTGTCTTTAACAGTGCCTAATGATAAAATGAAACAAGTCATTAAAATTAATAAAGGTAATTAAGAAAGTAAAAGTAGATTTAAACGACAACTTATAAATAACAAAATAACAACTCATGAGAAAAATATTAATTAGTGTCGCATTTTTATTTTTAATACTTTCGGTAAGCGGGCAATATAGATCAGATGCGCCTTGGATGTTAGAATTACAAAAAAAATCCAATAAAAAAGAATTCACCTTTGTAGAATTAACAAATGCGTTTGATGCATATTGGGAAATTCACAAAGCTGATATGGATAAAAAAGGAGCTGGTTATAAGCCATTTATGCGTTGGAGAAGCCGTTGGGAACATTCCGTAAAAGATAATGGCATGGTAAAGACACCAACTGATATATGGCAAGAGTGGGAAGCTAAAAATAAATTGCAAGCACGTGGTATAAATGATGTGAGTGATTGGCAAAGTATAGGGCCTTATTCGCAAGAATCAAAATCTGGTCAAGGACGCGTAAATACCTTTATAATAGATCCAAATGATCCAAATACATATTATGTGGGAGCGCCAGCTGGCGGTATTTGGAAATCTTCAGATGCAGGAACAACTTGGGCGCCTTTATCCGATTATTTACCTCAAATTGGGGTTTCGGGAATAGCAATTGACCCAAATGATTCCAATATTATTTATATTACTACTGGAGATGATGATGGTGGAGATACATACAGTGTTGGAGTTTTGAAATCAATTGATGGCGGACAAACATGGCATACTACAGGATTGCAATTCAATAATACGTATAGTGAGTCTAATGAAATATACATACATCCAACAAATTCTAATATTTTATGGGTTGCTACAAGTGCTGGCTTGTTTAAAACAACAGATGCTGGTGTTACTTGGTCAAATAACCAAAGTGGAAATGTACGAGATTTAAAAATTCATCCTACAAACCCCAATATACTGTATATTGTTACAAGTAGTCGTTTTTATAAATCTACCAATGGCGGTAATAGTTTCACTCAAATTACATCTGGTTTACCAAATAGTTCGTCTAGATTAGTTATTGAAGTGACACCAGCCAATGCTAATATTGTTTATCTATTAAGTGCTAGTGGTGGTTTTCAAGGCTTATATAAGTCATCAAATTCCGGAACTACTTTTGTGCAAACTAGTGAAACTGATGATATATTTGACGATAGTGATCAAGCATTTTTTGATATGGCACTTACTGTTTCTGATACTAATGAAAATATTGTCTTTGTAGGTGTCTTGAATATATGGAAATCGACTGATGGCGGGAACGATTTTACCAAAATTAATGAATGGTTTAATCCTGCAGGAGTAAGTTATACACATGCAGACATTCATTTTATGCGTTACTTTAATGGTGATTTATATTGTGGTAGTGATGGCGGTATATATAAATCGACCAACGATGGTGCAAGTTTTAATGAAATGAATGAAGGTTTGGCAATAAGTCAATATTATAGAATAGCCGTTTCAAAACAAACAGCAGATAATGTTTCCGGTGGTTTACAAGATAATGGTGGTTTTGGTTTTAGTAATGACACGTGGTATAAATATCATGGTGGTGATGGTATGGATTGTGCCATAGATCCAAATAATCCAAATATTTATTACGGATTTACACAATATGGAAAACATTTAACTCGAACAGTAAATGGTGGTGTATCTGGTCAAAGGGTTTTTTCTTGGACTGAAGATTATAAAGGTGAATGGATTACACCAATGGCAATTAATTCACAAAGTGTATTATATGCTGGTTATGAACGTTTATACAGGTTAGATACACATAATGATTCTTGGACACAAGTTTCGGGTGATGTATTTGGCGGAAAATTGGATCATGTGGAGATTGACCCAAATAATGAACTTATCATTTTTGTTGCAAGATATAATAAATTATTCAAAAGTACATTTGGAGGCTTAACATTCTCGCAAGTCTATACTGCGAGTGGTGAAATAACATCAATTGAGGTAAATAATGAAGATAGTAATTTGGTTTATTTAACAACATCTAGTAGTGTGTTAAAATCTACAAACGGTGGTACTTCTTTTACCAGCATAACAGGTAATTTACCGTCAGATAGTAAATTAATAATTAAACATCAATCACATAGTGCTATTAATGATTTGTATGTAGGAACAAGTTTAGGCGTGTATCATACAAACGATACCATGAATAATTGGGAAGTCTTTTCTACAAACTTGCCAAATGTACCCGTACGGGATTTGGAAATTAACATTAACGATAGAATTATTACTGCTGGAACATATGGACGTGGTGTTTGGCAGTCAGCTATAACTGTTGCGCCACCAAGTGATGATGTTAGATTAGTATCGATAAGCAATCCTTTAAATGTAAATTGTTTAAGCTCACTTATACCACAAATAGAAGTGATGAACGAAGGTTCAAATGCAATATCACAAGTAACTATTAATTACAGTATTGATGGAGTTAATTTATCGCATACTTATAATGGGACTATAAATGGACAAGCAACCCAATTGATTTCATTGCCAGTGTTGAATGGTTTAACAGTTGGAGAACACGAGTTAATTGTAGAAACTACCATAGCTAATGATACTTATAGTGATAATAATATGAGTAATGCAACTTTCTTTGTAAATCAAACTAATAATTCACCTACAACGGTAAATCCGTTTGAGAATGCCTCAAA
>JAZGEV010000017.1:0-6716 GCA_036478895.1 Flavobacteriaceae bacterium
TTAATTAATTCAATGGATTTAGAAATTGTTGATTTTTTGTATCTTTGAATGACAAACTAAAATAAAACATAATGGCAAAATTAACATTACACGGTGGCGCAATTAATTCAATTGGAGAATTACCTAAAATTGGATCAAAAGCTAAAAGCTTTTCATTGATTAAAAATGATTTATCCAAAGCAAAATTAAAGGATTATAAAGGCACAAGATTAGTTTTAAATATATTTCCAAGCATAGATACAGGAACTTGTGCAGCATCTGTAAGAGCATTTAATAAAAAAGCGTCCTCATTAGATAATACAAAAGTATTGTGTATTTCAAGAGATTTGCCATTTGCGCAAGCACGTTTTTGTGGTGCAGAAGGCATTGATAATGTAGAAACATTATCTGATTTTAATAAAGGAAAATTCGGTAAAAAATACGGTTTAACAATAGAAAATGGACCTTTAGTTGGTTTGTTTTCTAGAGCTATAGTTGTTTTGGATGAAAAACAAAATGTTATCTATACCGAGCAAGTTACCGAAATAGCTGATGAGCCAAATTATGAAAAAATCATTTCGTTATTAAGCTAGTAGCGCTTATTAATTCAATATTAAAATTGAGATTTTTTTTCTGCTCAAGAATACTATGCAGTAGCGCCCGATTTAAAAGCTAAATAAATAAAAGTAATATAGGCAACAAAAAGAACCATTCCTTTAATACGTGATAATTCAAATTTCTTTGGAATAAATACTAACGGAATTAATACAGCTGCAATAGCTAGCATCCAAATTAAGTTACTTTGTAGTACAGTTTCGTCAACAACATTAATAGGTTTTATAATTGCAGTTAAACCTAAAACTGAGCCAATATTAAATATATTCGATCCTATTAGGTTTCCTAATGAAATCGCTTTTTCTCCTTTTAAAACAGCAATAATAGAAGCTGCTAATTCAGGAACACTTGTGCCAATAGCAATAACGGTTGCTCCAATTACACCTTGACTTATTCCTAATTTAATGGCGATAGATTCTGCACCATTAACTAAAAAAACCGACCCAAAATATAATGCTACTGCACCAATAAAAAGCCAAATGAATATTTTAGTATAACCAGTTTCCATTAAAGCATCATCTACATCTTCAGAAATTGGTGTTTTATCTTTTTTTGCTTTAGAAATCATCATATAAACAAAAACGATAAGTGTAAGAAATAAAACGGCACCTTCAATTCTGCTTAAAACTAAATCGTTAATTAAAAAGTAAGTAACTGCAATGGAAAACAACATCATTACTGGCCAATTCATTTTGTAAAAATTCTTATCAACAGTTAAGGGCGCAATGATGGCTGTTAACCCTAAAACTAACGCGATGTTTGCAATATTTGAACCTAATACATTTGCTATAGCAATATCTGGTGAACCTTTTAAGGCTGCTTGCAAGCTAACCAATAATTCTGGCGCTGAGGTTGCAAATGAAACCACAGTCATACCAATTATTAATTTTGATAAATTAAGTTTAAATGAAAGCCCAACCGATGAGCGAACTAAGAAATCGCCACCAACAACGAGTAATAAAAAACCTGCTATAATGTAAAATATATCCATACTTTTTTTTAATGCGCAAATATACTATTCTATTTTTTAAATACATAAAACGCTAAAAGTAGTTAAAAAACTAACTTTATAGTTGTGTAACTATAAAAATAGTTATACATTTGCCTTGCAAACGGAAACCCCTTGAAATGAAATTTATGTAAAATGAATTTTTGAGGGTTTTGTTTTGAGAGAAGTAGTTATTAGTTAGCAATAAACGAATAAACGAATATACAATTCAAAAAAAAATGGAAAAACTCACCAACAAAGAAGAACAGATAATGCATGTTTTATGGAAATTAGAAAAAGCCTTTGTAAAAGAAGTAGTTGTAGAATTACCAAATCCAAAACCGCATTACAATACTATTTCTACGGTAATTCGTAAAATGGAAGAGAAAGGATTTGTAAGCCATCATGCTTTTGGAAATACGCATCAGTATTATCCTATTGTGAGTATAGAAGCGTATCGAAAAACATATATGCAAAAAACAATTCATAATTATTTCGAAGATTCGTATAAAAATGTAGTGTCCTTTTTTGCAAAGGAGGAAAAGATTAGTATTGAGGAGCTTAAAGAGATTATAAAAGTAATTGAATCGAAAAAATAAATTATGGAATTTTTACTTAAATCTGCTTTAATTAGTACTGCTTTGTATTCTTTTTATAAAATATTCTTACAAAAAGAGACTTTTTTCCATTCCATACGCTTCTATTTTATAATAGGCATAATTGCTTCGGTGATTTTGCCGTTTGTAATTATACCTATTTATATTCAATATATTCCAATGCCAATTCCTGAGGTTTACGATGCTGTTATTTCAATGCCCGATATTGAATTTGAAACGACTAACACAATTGCCAATGCGCAAAAACCGATTAATTGGCTTGTTTTAATCAGTAATGTTTACCTTATAGGTGTGTTTATTTTTTCAGTTAAATTTATAAAAGATATAGCGTCATTAGCCTATTTACTTTATTATGGTAGTAAAAGAAAATCAGGAAAAATTATTTTTGTGGAAGCTAGTAA
Source organism: Flavobacteriaceae bacterium (assembly GCA_036478895.1). Classification (GTDB taxonomy): domain Bacteria; phylum Bacteroidota; class Bacteroidia; order Flavobacteriales; family Flavobacteriaceae; genus S010-17. The sequence continues at coordinate 2,601 of JAZGEV010000017.1, forward strand.
GGATTTAGCACCTTTTTCATTCTTTAATTTTATTGTTTATAATAATATGCAGTTTAATAAAGATGAAATGAAAGATATCATTGCTCATGAGAAAGTTCATGTTAAAGAAAAGCACTCAATTGATATTCTATTAATTCAATTACTTACAATAATTCAATGGTTTAATCCATTCATTTGGCTATTCAAAAAAGATTTACAGCAAAATTTAGAATACATAGCCGATAAAACGGCACAAGAAAAAGCAGAAACTAATAAAAAATACCAATACTTATTATTAAAAACAAGTGTTGTAAATAACTCGTTTGCACTGAGTAATAATTTTTTCAATTCACATCTAAAAAAAAGAATCATGATGTTACAAAAAAGTCAAACAAAAAAAATAAACCAAGTTAAGTATCTATTATTAATTCCATTGATAGCGTTGTTTTTATATGCTTTTAATACTAAAGAAATTATTACGCACAAAAACAATTCAAATAATTATTCTAAAAAAGTAGTTGTGATTGATGTTTCACATGGTGGAAAAGATGCAGGCGCAGAAGTTGATGGGGTGTTAGAAAAAGATATTGTTCTTGATATTTCTAAAAGGATAAAATCATTATATAAGGGAGATGCTATTATAAAATTTACAAGAGAAAAAGATGAATATATTTCATTAAACGATAGAGTTATCGAAGTAAATAAATTAGATCCATCGCTCTTAATTTCATTGCATGTAGATAATGCTAAAAACACCAGAATTAATGGAATATCTGCAAGTATTAGCGAAGAAAATAGTGCTTTTGAACAATCAAAAATGATTGCGAGTAAACTTTTAAATAACATTGTAAATGATGAATTAAAAAATGGAGGACTTTTAAAAAGAAATTTTAAAATTATTAAAGAAGCTAATTGTCCAGCAATCTTGTTGGAAATTGGATTTTTGTCAAATAATAAAAATCGAAAATATATAAAATCAAATAAAGGACAATCTGAAATAGCACAACAAATCGTTAATTTTATTAATGGCAAAAATAAAATTGAGAAACCTAAATTCACATTTCCAATCCATAAGAAAGATTTAACTAAAATAACATCTGCTTACGGTATGAGAATACATCCTAAAACGAACAGTAAAAAAATGCATAACGGGATAGACTTAGCTTCTAAAAAAGGGGTGAAAGTTGGTGCGTCCGCTAAAGGGAAAATTATTTTTGCAACATTTGATGATTTGTATGGAAATCTTGTAAAAATAGACCATGAAAATGGTTTTCAAACTAATTACGCACATATGAATTCAATTACTGTGAAAGTTGGAGATGTTGTAGAAGCCAATGAAAAAATAGGAACTGTAGGTAATACTGGTGTTTCTAGTGGAGATCATTTGCATTTTGAAATTTTAGAAAATGGGAGTTATGTGAATCCAGTACTGCATTTAAATATGGATAATATTAAATCAATAAAAGGCGCATTTATAAATACAAATAAAAGCAATACGTCAAGCAGGAAAAAATCATCAAGTAAAATGAGTGTTGCTAATACTGATTCAAATTTGTTAAGCAATAATTATAATTACAATTATATTTACAAAAACAAACCCAAATCGAATTACGAGTATAATTATAAATACAACTACACAAAACCAAATAAAGTTTCAAAGAAAGTTGATAGTGTTAAAACTAGTGAGAAAGGAAATGTAGCTGTAGTTATTTCTAAGAATGTTACGGATAAACAATTAGAAAAATGCAAAGCAACATTTGAAAAAGCAGGTGTGGTTCTTCGTTTTTATGATATTAAACGCGATGTTAATAATAATATAAAAGGAATTAGAATTGACGGAAATACTAAGGATCAAAATTCGAGTTCAACTTTTTCATTGAATCAAGATAAGTCAATTGACGATATTAGAATCGTATTTTTAAAAAATAAAAGTGAAATTTTAATTGGTAGAAAATCTTTCAACAACTACAATGTAAAGAAATATACATCTACGCATAAAAATTCTCAAATAACATCACAAACACTTTCTAGTCATTCAGATAATGATGAGGAAAGAAAACGCTCTGATTTTGACGGCTATGAAGTTAATGATGGAAATCCTTCTGGTTTTTTAAAGTATGAAGGAGAAACATATTATTATAGTATAAATAAACCTACTCAGATTGTTTGTACTAATGAGTCAAAGGAAGGTGTAGAAAGTAAGTTAAATGAAAAGGCAATAAGTAAGGCAAGTAAGCAAACCCATAATGGTTTAACTTTCTATAGCTATGGAAAAGTAATAGCCATAACTTTTTATAATAAATTTGGTGATAATGTTGATTTTAAATTAGCGAAAAAACTAAGAAAAAAATACGAGAAGAATAAAAACACAAAATAATTTTGTTTTCATTGCTTTCAAAAAAAGGTTAAAATCAAAATGAATTTGTGTTAAAAAAGACCAAAAACACTCTTTTTAATCCTAAAAAGAGTGTTTTTTAGTAAAAAGGCACAAAAAACCCTTACAAAAGTAATAGATTGATAGGTGTAAATTAATAATTGATGATTGTTTATTATCAATGTAAAGTGATGTAGTTTCTATTTGTAATTAAAATAAGTGAATTGATTATGTATGTATAGTTAAATGTATCAATTTAGGTGTTTTTATTATTTCAGAATTCCAAATAGCATTATCTTGATTTAGAATTCAAAGAAGACTAACCAATTCTTAATTCAAAAGGAAATAATACTAACTAAAATCTAACAACATTATGATTTCAATTATTTTATTATTTATTATCCGTATCGTTAATCTTCTTGTAAATTTTTTATAAGATGCATTAACAACAAGTGAAGACTCCCAATTTATTGGGAGTTTTTTTGTGCAAAAAAAATCTAAACAGCAATCTTATTGATTCCTGTGTAAAAATCTTGTTTTATAAAGTATTCCAAATTAGGAGTTTCTAAAATAAAAAATTTTTGTTAATAACTACCTTTCATTTAGGTTCATCAAAATTAATAAAATCGTAATTTTAAAATTCTAATATTAAAACCATAAACCTTTTCAATCATTGCGTAACTATCTACGTTTTAGTGAATAAAACAAATAATGAGTAAGAACACCTATTTAATTTTCGATACCGAAACCACAGGATTGCCCAAAAAGTGGAAAGCACCAATTACCGATACCGATAATTGGCCTAGGTGTGTTCAAATTGCTTGGCAATTACATGATGAATTTGGTAAATTAATTGAACATCAGGATTTTTTAATTCAGCCCGAAGATTATAATATTCCTTACGATGCTGAGCAAATTCACGGAATTTCAACCTTGCTAGTACAAGAAAAAGGAGAAAAATTAGATAAGGTTTTAGAGCTATTCAATGAAGCATTAGATAAAACAACATTTGTGGTTGGTCAAAATTTAAATTTTGATTTAAATATAATGGGCTGTGAATTTCATAGAAAAGGCATTAAAACTAAGCTGAATGTAATGCCAGTATTAGATACCTGTACAGAAAAAACGGCAACTATTTGTCAGTTACCAGGTGGAAGATATGGAAAATTTAAACTGCCAACTCTAACAGAACTACACGAAAAATTATTCAATCAACCATTTGGCGAAGCGCACAATGCAACTGCAGATGTTGAGGCAACAACACGTTGTTTTCTTGAACTTTTACGTTTAGGTAATTACTCGTCAAGCGAATTAAATGAAGAGGCAGATTATCTACAACAATTTAAAGAAGTTAATAAATCGCCTTTTGGCACATTTGGAATAAAACACCTTAATTTAAAACAGGAAAGTAAACGATTAAAAAATAAGAAACAAGAAGTAAGAAGTAAGACACAAGACACCATAGAAACCAAAGTGTCTACAGAAGCAAAAGTATCCTTAGAGTCTAATTTCTCACATCTACATAACCATTCTCAATTTTCAATATTACAATCTACTACAAGCGTTTCTGATTTAATCAATGCCGCTATTACAAATAACATGAATGCCGTAGCAATTACCGATTTTGGTATGATGGGATCGTTTTATTTTATAAAAGAAGCATTAGATTACAATAAGTTAGTAGAAGCTCACAATGATAATTTGGAGACAGATAGTATTCCAAAAAAACCATTAACACCAATTTTAGGATGTACATTTAATGT
>JAZGEV010000018.1:0-6049 GCA_036478895.1 Flavobacteriaceae bacterium
AACCTTATCAGGTTATTCGGGTACAGACCCTGAAGTATTTGGAGGTATCGATTATAATACGTATCCTAGAGCAAGAACATTTGCTTTTGGTTTAAATCTTAACTTTTAAAACATAAATTATGAAATTAAAATATATAAAAATAATAAGTACGCTAATTTTAGTAATTTTTGCAACTACATCTTGTTTAAAAGACTTAGAATTAGAATTAAAAGATCCTAACACAACTGCAGCAGATGTTTTTTATGACAATCCAGACTCCTACAGACAAGTATTGGCTAAATTATATGCAGGCTTGGCAGTAACCGGACAAGATGGACCTCACGGAAGTTCAGACATAAGTGGTATTGACGAAGGTTTTGGACAATACATACGTGGTTTGTGGCAAGCTCAAGAATTATGTACGGATGAAGCTGTGATTGGTTGGGCAAATGCGCCAATTGAAGATTTTCATGAAATGGATTGGAATGCAGATGGTAAATTTATAAGAGCTTTATATGATAGAATATTTTATCAAATTACGGCTTGTAATGAATACATCAGACAAACAAGCGATTCTAAACTTAGTGATCGTAATGTATCAAATGAATTAAAAGCAGAAGTATTAGAATATCGTGCAGAAGCTCGCTTTTTAAGAGCTTTAAGCTATTCACACGCATTGGATTTATTTGGTAATGTCCCATTTGTAACAGAAAATGATGAAGTTGGCTTTTTTATGCCAGCACAAACCAACAGAACTGATTTATTTAATTATGTTGAAAGTGAATTAATAGCTATTGAAAGCCTTATGGTTGATGCAACTTCAAACGAATATGGTAGAGCAGATAAAGCTGCTATTTGGATGTTATTATCAAAATTATATTTAAACGCAAATGTCTATGTAGGTAATGATATGAATAGTGAAAGCTTGGTTTATTCTAAAAAAATCATTGATGCAAATTATAATTTAGAAGGTGTTTATGAAAATTTATTTTTAGCAGATAATCATAATGCTAGTGGTGTTATTTTCCCAATAACTTATGATGGTGTGCATACCAAAACTTGGGGTGGCACAACGTATTTAATTCACGCAGCAATTGGAGGTTCAATGGACACAAATGATTTTGGAGTAACTGGTGCTTGGGGCGGATTAAGAACTACAAGCGCTTTAGTTAATAAATTTCCTTCACCAGATCCAGATGTATTGAATATGAGTTTAGGGAATGATTCAACTTGGGGGATTGTTGGTGATGCAACTCCAGGCGGTTGGGGCGGACCAGATTTGAAATTAAAAGAAGATGGCTCTGTATTATCAATTTTTACTACTTTAGGTGGTGGCGGATCTTTAATGAAATTTAGAGAAAATGATGGATGGGCAAATAATTATGGCGATGATGATCCAGCAGATGGTAATTTAGAAGCTGGCGGTGGAAATATAACAGTGACGCCTGGTATTTATAAAGTTACTTTCGATTTAACCAATTTAACCTATTCTATTACTGCAGTAACTGCGGATTCTAGAGGGAATTTCTTTACAACTGATCAAAACTTAGAAATCAACGATATTTCAAGTTTTAATGATGGTTATGCTGTAATTAAATTTAAAAATATCGACCAAAATGGTAATCCTGGATCAGATCCTACAGGAACACATACCGATACTGATTATCCTTTATTTAGATTAGCAGATGCATATTTAATGTTTGCTGAAGCTTCTTTAAGAGGTGCTTCTGGAGCAGATATGGGAAGATCTGTTCAATTAATAAATGAGTTGAGAGAACGAGCATATGGAAATACAACTGGAAATATTTCTTCATCAGACTTGAGCTTAGATTTCATTTTAGATGAACGCGCAAGAGAATTACATTGGGAAGGTCACCGTAGAACTGATTTAATTAGGTTTGGAAAGTTTACTGGCGGAAGCTATTTATGGCCTTGGAAAGGTGGGGTTTCAGAAGGTGTTGCAGTTGATGAGCATTATAACTTATACCCTATTCCAAGTAGTGATATGAATTCTAATACAAATCTTACACAAAACCCAGGATATTAATTTTTAAAAAATATAACAATGAAATATATACTTAAAATAACAATTCTATTATTAACAGTTGGTATGCTATTTACCGCTTGTGATGATAGAGAATTAGTAACTTTGGATGACTCTGCAAAAACCGTTTTAACAGTATCGCAAACGTCACTTATACTAGCTCAATTTAATGACGGAGAAGACGTCTTAAATACAAATTGGACAGAACCAAGTTTTGGGTTTGATTCTGCACAAGATTATAAATTATTAATTGATTTTGCAGGTGGTGATTTTTCTAATCCAAAAACTTTTGCAGTAGGTGATGCTTTAGAAAAGGTGTTTACTAAGGAAGGCTTGAATTCTGCGCTACTTAGTTTAGGTGCAGAAGCGAATACAGCAATGGATTTTGACTTTAAAGTTTTAACTTCTCTAAGTGATCAATCTACTTTTTTATCGGATGCAAGAACAATTACAATAACAACTTTTCCTTCAATTTTAGATTTATCAACAACTTGGGGTGTTGTAGGAAGTGCAACACCAAATAGTTGGGATGGTCCAGATTTAGAATTTTTTCAAACTGGTGAAGCTAATATTTATGCTGCCTATGTAAATTTAGCAGATGGACAAATAAAATTTAGAGAAAATAACGACTGGGCGCTAAACTATGGAGACAATGGTGCGGATAATACATTAGATCAAGATGGAACAAATATTGATGTAACTGCTGGATCATATAAAATTATTATAAATTTAAATGATTTTACCTATACAATTGATTCTTTTTCATGGGGTATGGTTGGTGATGCAACCCCAAACGGCTGGGGCGGACCTGATACTGTTTTAAAATATGATGAATATTCTGACACCTTTAAAGCTGTTGTTGTTTTAGGGAATGGAGAAATGAAGTTTAGACAAAATAACGATTGGGCTGTAAATTATGGCGATACAGGAGCTGATGGTACTTTGGAATCTGGAGGTGATAACATTATTGTCACTGCAGGCTCATATTTAGTAACATTAAACCTTACAGATTTAGATGCACCTTTTTATAGTTTAGAAGCTACTGATATTTGGGGAATAGTTGGAGATGCAACACCTGGTGGTTGGGGCGGACCAGATGTAAAGTTCACACCAGACTTTGCAGGAAATGACGGTTTATATTATTTAAATGATGTAACATTAACAACTGGTTTTTTCAAATTTAGAACGAATGATGATTGGGGCAATAATTATGGAGATGATGGTAATGATGGTACTTTAGAATTTGATGGTGAAAATATTTCAGCAACTCCAGGCACTTATAATATCACATTAGATTTTTCTGATTCAAGTAATCCAACGTACACTATTAACTAATTTAATTATCCTGTATTTTATAATTAAAATGCAGGATTTATTTTAAAACAACAACTAAAACTATGTCAATGAATAAATTTTTACTTTCATTATTTTTAATAATACCACTTATTTTTATTGGTCAAGTGACTACAAATCCTTCGCCAATAGAAATTGATCAATCAGTTATAATTACGGTTGATTTAAATAGTACTGCAACAGATTGTAATGGATTAGTAAATCCTGCAAAAGTTTATATGCACTCAGGTGTAGGAAGTGATACCAATGCTTGGGAATATGATGTTGTTGGAAACTGGGGAATGGATGATGGTATTGGTGAAATGACTAATAATAATGATGGTACTTGGAGTATTACTTTAACACCAAACACCTATTTTACACTAACTGCAGGAGAAGAAGCAAGTGTCTCAAAAATGGGTATGGTTTTTAGAAATGCCGCTGGAACACAAGAATTGAAAGCGACAGGTTGTGTAGACTTTATATTTAATGTAGGCTCGTTTCAAGTTACTATGATTAATCCAGATGCTGGACAAATTAAATACAAAAATTCAGGTGAGAGCATGACCATTATGGCACAAAACGCTGGTGGTACTGCAACTTATGAGTTATTTGGAAATGGCACGAGTTTAAATACTCAAACTACAACATTTTACACTTATAATCATACTAATATTACTCAAAACACTTTTTACGAGTTAGTGATAACTCAAGGATCATCATCATTAACAAAACCATTTACAGTATTAATTAATTCGGCTCCTTTACAAACAATGCCTTCTGGCATAGTAGATGGCATTAATTACGATGTTTCTGATGCAACTAAAGCTACACTAGTTTTAAATGCACCATTAAAAGAATTTGTTTACGTTGCAGGAAGTTTTAATAATTGGGAACCAACTGCAAATTATGCTATGAAAAAAGACAATACTACTGGTAAGTTTTGGTTGGAACTAACAGGTTTAACCGATGGACAATTGGAAACATATCAATATTGGGTGTTTGAGACAACACCATTAACTAATTCAGCTGAACTTGTTAAAACTGCTGACCCATACTCTACTCTTGTATTATCACCTTTTGATGATCCTTGGATACCAAGCGCATCGTATCCAAATTTACCAACTTATCCTTGGGGACAAGAACGTGAAGTGACTGTTTTACAAACAAATCAACCTGAGTATAGTTGGAATACAACCAATTTTGTTAAACCAAAAAAAGAAGATTTAATTATATATGAAGTATTAATTAGAGATTTTGATGCTAATCGTAATTTTCAAACTTTAATTGATAGAATAGACTATTTTAAAAATTTAAACATCAATGCAATTGAATTAATGCCGATAATGGAATATGAAGGCAATGAAGGTTGGGGTTATAATCCGTCATTTCATTTAGCTTTAGATAAGTATTATGGTACTGCTGATAAATTTAAAGAATTTGTAGATTTATGTCATCAAAATGGTATAGCTGTAATTTTAGATGTTGCATTAAATCACGCTATGGGAAGAAATGCCATGAACCGCATGTGGATGATTGATACTGATGGTGATGGTTGGGGTGAACCAAGTAGTGAAAATCCCTACATGAACACCTCTGCTACACATAGTTATAGTGTAGGTAGTGATTACAATCATTCACAAGATATTACTAAAGTGTATGCAAAAAGAGTCGTAAAACATTGGATAGAAGAATATCATATTGATGGATTTCGATGGGATTTAACGAAAGGTTTTACGCAGAATTGCGCTGGAAGCGATAATTGCACAAATTCATACCAGCAAGATCGTGTTGATATATTAAAAGATTATGCTGATTATTCTTGGTCATTAGATCCAACACATTATGTTATTTTCGAACATTTAGGTAACGATAATGAAGAGCAACAATGGGCAAATTACCGAATCAATGAATCGCCTAGTAAAGGCGTAATGATGTGGGGAAAAATGACCGAACCGTATAATGAACTAACAATGGGACAATCTGGTAATAAAAACATTAATAGAATGGGACACGTAAGTCGTGGTTTTACTGAAAAAAGATTGGTTGGTTATGCTGAAAGTCATGATGAAGAACGTTTAATGTATAAAAATGTTACTTATGGCAATGGCAATGTTCAAAATGTAAATATCGCCTTATCTCGTATGTCTGCTTTAGGAGCTGTAACATTAACAATTCCAGGACCAAAAATGATTTGGCACTTTGGTGAATTAGGAATGGATAATTCAATTAATACATGTACTGATGAAACAGTTTCTAGCACATGTAGATTAGCAACAAAACCTCAACCTCAATGGGTTGAAAACTGGATGGGAACAACCAACAGAAGACAAATTTATGATGATTGGGCAAAAATCAATAAGCTAAAAACAACACAAGATGTCTTTGAAGGAGACTATTCTATAACTTCAGGAACATTAACACCTAAAATTTACATTTGGGATGATAATATCCCAACAACCGAACTTAAAAATGTAGTTGTTTTAGCAAATTTTGACATCACTGCTCAGAATGTTACACCAAATTTTCCGTATCTTGGAACTTGGTATGATTTAATGGATGATTCAACATTTACAGCAACAAATAGTGCAATCAACTTACAACCTGGAGAATTTAAAATTTTCGGAAATCAATCTGGTGCCTTGAGTACAGATAATTATGATCTAAACAACCTAGTAAAATTATATCCAAAT
>JAZGEV010000019.1:0-20087 GCA_036478895.1 Flavobacteriaceae bacterium
GATTTTAAAGAATAATAATGTGCTGTATTTTTGGCCAAAAGATTACAGTCGAATTGAGAATATGACTAAAAGAGTTCGTTATTTAGCTCATAAATTTCCCGACATTAACTTCATTGGAGTGGATTCACAGTTAGATCATGACGTTTGGAAAACGTATGTTAATAAAACAAGATCTAATAAAAATAAGCAATTTCAAATTAATGAAAAAGTAAAAGACGTATATTTTACAGATGGAATTCCTCGAGCAATACTTCTAGACAAATTTGGAAAAATAAAAAGTGATTATACGTACCTCACTCAGAGTAATTTTGAATCAAAATTACTGCTTTTACAAAAAAACAATTAAAAAACAGTTCATTATCATAAATTAGTGTAGTTTTGCACGCTAATTAAGTACTTGATTTAAGGGTTGTAATTGTCGAATTTTTTACACTTGAATTGACTACTGTAAAAAAACATATTATGCCATCATTTAAAGACTTAGGGCTTTGTAAAGATATTACAGACGCTCTAGATGATTTGGGTTATAAAAGCCCAACAGAAATTCAAGAACTAGCTATTCCTCAAATATTAGGATCCGATAAGGATTTAAAAGCATTTGCACAAACAGGAACTGGTAAAACAGCCGCTTTTTCATTACCAGTAATCGAAAAGATTGACCCAAATAGCAAAGCAACGCAATGTATCATTTTGTCTCCTACAAGAGAATTGGCTATTCAAATAGCGAAAAATGTAAAGGAGTTTTCTAAAAACATTAAAGGCTTAAAAACTGTAGCTGTCTATGGCGGTGCAAATATTACGAGCCAAATGAGTGATCTTAGAAAAGGTGCTCAAATTGTTGTTGGGACACCAGGAAGAACAGTAGATTTAATAAATCGTAGAGCATTAAAATTAGGAGAAGTAAAGTGGGTAACACTAGATGAAGCTGATGAAATGCTTAACATGGGTTTCAAAGAAGATATTGATCATATTCTTGATGCAACGCCAGATAAAAAACAAACCTTATTGTTCTCAGCAACTTTTCCAAGAGAAGTTGAAGCAATTGCACGTAACTATATGTTTAAACCTGCAGAAATTAGTGCAGGAACAAAAAATCAAGGTGCCGATACTGTTGAACATCAATTTTATTTAGTTTCGGAACGTAATCGTTATCCAACCTTAAAACGTATAGTTGATGTTAATACGGGAATTTATGGTATTATTTTCTGTAGAACTCGTAGAGAAACTCAAGAAATTGCAGATAAATTAATTCAAGATGGTTATGGAGCAGATTCTCTTCACGGAGAATTATCACAAGCACAACGTGATATTGTGATGAAAAAATTCCGTACTAAAAAAATACAAATTTTAGTTGCGACTGATGTTGCCGCACGTGGAATAGATGTAACTGATTTAACACATGTTATCAATCATAAATTACCGGATCAATTAGAATCGTACACACACAGAAGTGGTAGAACTGGTAGAGCTGGTGCTGAAGGAATTTCTATTGTTATTGTAACTAATAAAGACAAAGGCAGAGTTAAGCAAATTGAGCGTAAAATAGGTAAAAGCTTCATTCAAAAGGAAGTGCCATCTGGTAAAGAAATTGTTGGTATTAAGCTAATGCAATATGCTGAAAAAATTAAAAAAATAACAGTAAATGAGGAAGATTTAAGTGATAATTTTGAAGAAATAGCTAAAGACCTAAAGAAATTAACTAAAGATGAGTTAATAAAGCGTTTTGTTTATAATGAATTAGAACACTTATTAAGCTATTATCAAAAATCAAATGATATTGGTTCTGATACTGGTAGAGAACGTGTGACAGATGAAAATATGCAGCGTTTCTTTATAAATACTGGTAAAATGGATGGATTGAATCCTGCTAGTATGATAGGTTTAGTTAATGATTATTTACGTAAAAAAGTTGATATTGGACAAATTGAAATTCTTAAAAGTTTTTCTTTCTTTGAAGTTCCAAAAGAACATACTGAAGAATTATTAAAAGGTTTTGAAAATGCTGAGTTTAATGGCAGAAGCGTTAATGTAGAAACAACAACACAGCCAAAAACTAGAAGTCGCAATAGAGATCGCGGAAGAGGAAGAGACAGAGATAGAGGAAGAGGACGAGATCGTGGCGGAAGAGATAGCGGCGGCGGTGGCGGACATCGTGGAAGTCGTAGTAGAAGTGGTAGTGATAGCCGTTCTTCTGGTGGCGGTGGAAACCGAAATAGAGGTGGAAGAGATGGTGATTTTAAAAGAAGAACCGAAAGAAGTACACGTCGTAGAAGATCGGAAGATTAGATGATTATAATAGATATGAAAATCCAAATTAATTTTTTTTAATTTGGATTTTTTTTTGAACCAATTAAGTGTTAAATAATTGTATTTCTATGACAATTATCATATATTTGAAGAATAACCTTAAAATAGAAATAATATGAAACTTGATTTTTTATTTTCAGCTCTAGCAGCATTAGTACCTTTAGTAATTGGATTTATATGGTATAGTCCAAAATTATTTGGAAATGTTTGGATGAAAGAAACTGGACTCACCGAAGAAAAAATAAAAAGTGGAAATATGCCATTAATATTAGGCTTATCTTTTCTTTTTAGCTTTTTAATTGCCATAACATTGCATATGTCTGTTATACATCAATGGGGATTCTTTTCAATGTTAGATCCAGGTAAAGTTGTTGCTGGCGGCGATGAGGCTGCATTTTTTAAAGAAGGTATGGCAAAATTTGGAAATACATTTAGAACTTTTGGGCACGGTGCTTTACATGGTGGTTTAACGGCATTGTTTTTAGTATTGCCTATAATGGCAACAAACGCGTTATTTGAACGTAAAACAGCTAAACATGTAGCTATTAATGTTGGTTATTGGGTAATAACATTAGCATTAATGGGCGGTATAATTTGTCAATTTGCAGATGTAGTTATTGCTTAATTCCCTTAGCTCGAATAAAAATTTTTTTAACCATCTTCTTTATAAATGAAGATGGTTTTTTGTTGTTTTTAAACTTTTTTCTTTCCGATTCAAAAAGAACATCATTATTTTTAATATTAATTTTTTGTGAGAAAAAGAAATCTCTATTATCTGGTTCAAAGCCCATTAAACCAAACCGAATATTATTGTAATAGGTAGTGCTATCTTTTTGAGTAAGGACATACCAATCTTTAGAAAACCGATTCATTTCATTAAACGTTTGGTATTCTTTTAAGGAGTTTCTAAGTATTGGATTCTTGTCAAATTTTTTATATCGGATAAAGTCACTTTTGTCAAATAATGAATATGCACCAATATAAAAAGCATCATCTGTTTCTACATTTGCATACCACAATACCGCATTAAATGGTGTTGGGCCAGTCTCAATTCGATTATAGTTTATTTTTTGATACGCTAAACTATTGGTGAATTTTTTATAAGTATATCCTTTTATAAGTAACGTTAATATTAAATAAGCAGAGCTAACATAGATACCAATACGGTTTATTTTGGCTCTTTTTGGATTTGAGCGTTTATAAAACAATACTGTAATTACAAATATTAGAAAAGGAAGCGTATATAGAGGATCCACAACAAAAATATTGCTAATGGCTAACCTGTTATGAAATGGCCATAGCAATTGTGTGCCATAACTTGTCTGTACATCCAATAAAATATGAGTTAAAAATCCCCAAAAAAATAGGGTTGTCCAATTTCTAAAAGTTGTATTTGTGTTTTTAAATAATTTTTGAACTGCATATCCAAAAATAGGAGCCATTAAAAAAGCAAACAAAAACGAATGCGTAAAAGCACGATGCATTAAGGTTGCTTGCATTTTGTTAGAAACCACAAAATTAGAAATGACATCTAAATCGGGAATTGTACCAGCAATAGCGCCCCAAAGTAAGGCTTTATTTCCTATTTTTTTACCAAGTACAGCTTCTCCAACTGCTGCTCCTAAAACTATTTGTGTTAATGAATCCATATGCTAATAAAACTCTTTTCTAAATGGACTTCTTAAACTGAATTCCGTTGGGTTAATATTTTTGACTAATATTTTTAACAGCAGTTTGCCATATAATTTTCTCGATTTTATAAATAAATCTAAATCTACTGGTTGAGCACCAACACAACTTTTTATAGTTTCTGCAGTTCTCCCAAAGCCAATACTCTGCAAATTATTCTCTAAACCATAAGTAACAAAATCCATTAACATTTTTTGATAAAGATTATAATTTTTATTCACGCTGTAATCAATACCAATAAAACTAGTTTCCAAAACAGTATTATTTATAAATGCAGATCGAAAACCAATTAATTTACCATTTACATAATAACCAAATAAAGAATAATTGTTAGGTAAATTCTCTTTTAACTTTATAAAAGTATTTAATGTAAAAATACCAATATTAAAATTCGAATTTTTAAGGACTTGTTGGTATAATTCTTCTAATTTAATTGCGTTATTTTCAATATCCAAAAGAGTAAATTCCTTTATAGTAATCGCCTTTGATTTTTGAAGAATTGCATTTGACCTAGAGCGATATTTGGTTTTAAATTCACTGGCGATGTCCTCAAAATTTTGCCAAGTATTTTTTATGGTTAAAACCATATTTACATCAATGTTAAATTTTAGATAGTTGTATTTACGGGTAAGAATTTCTGTATGATTATTAGCATTTAAAAACTCTTTAAAAACAGTGTAATTAATCTGTTTATTCGATTTTTCAATACTCTTAATTGCTTTATTTATTGCAATAAACGCGTTTTTTGAAGAAAATGAGTCATTAAAATAAAAGCCATTTTCTCCAGTAGAAAAAATGTTTCCTGCAATTAAAATTGTTAAATTTTTATTTAGAAAACGTCTTAAAATATTGTTTCTGAAATTACAGGGAATGCTATCAAAATTAAACGTAGAAGTATCGTAATGTAACAATTGAAAAACCGATTTTCCTATTGGTTTTTTTTTACCATCATAGTAAATCACATAAATAAATTGAGTTACATCACTAACAGTACTTTCTATGCTTTGTAAATAATTAATAGTTAAAAAAACAGAGTCAGTTTTAATAGAATTCCAATCAACCTTATTTAGTTCGTTTATCGAAAAGTATAAATTATGTGTTGTAAGAGAATTGCTCATTTAAAATTATTACTTTTCAATTTGTCGAATAAATTTTGTGAAAGTTACATTAATAAAATATCCTATAAAAACAAAAAGTCTAACATTGCTGTTAGACTTTTTTAGCTCCTCCTCAAAGACTCGAACTTTGGACCCTCTGATTAACAGTCAGATGCTCTAACCAACTGAGCTAAGGAGGAGTTTGTGCTAAGGTATTTCGCTTAGCGGATGCAAATATATATAAATTAATAATATGTACAAGATATAATTTGCCTTTTTTTAAATTTATTTTTAGAACTATTTATTTTTAAAAAAATTAATGTTATAAACGTAAATATTTATTGATTTTAGGGTATTATAAAATTTACAAGTCTTGAAAAAAACTAAATAAATGTGTCACAATAATTACAGACAATTATATCTTTAATTGTTATCTTTGCAACATAAATATATAAAAATGATTAAAACAGATATACTTATAATTGGCGCAGGACCTGTAGGGTTATTTACCGTGTTTGAAGCTGGTTTATTGAAACTAAGATGTCATATAATTGATGCTTTGCCAATGACAGGTGGACAATTAGCCGAAATTTATCCTAAAAAACCAATATATGATATTCCTGGTTATGCCTCAGTTTTAGCTGGAGATTTAATAACTAATTTAGAAGAGCAAATAGCCCCTTTTGAACCAACATATACATTGGGTGAGCGTGCGCAAACCATAGATAAATTAGAAGATGGTTCTTTTATTGTTACCACAGATAAAGGCACAAAACACCATTCAAAAGTAATTGCAATAGCTGGCGGATTAGGTTCTTTTGAGCCAAGAAAGCCGCCAATTCCAAATTTAATTAGTTACGAAGGAAAAGGTGTAGAATATATCATTAGAGAACCTGAATTTTATCGCAATAAGAAAATAATTATTGCTGGTGGAGGAGATTCAGCCTTAGATTGGTCTGTGTTTTTAAGTAATGTAGCCAGTGAAGTAACTTTAGTCCATCGTAGAACTGAATTTAGAGGTGCTTTAGATTCTGTTGAAAAAGTTCAAGATTTGGTGAAAAATGGAAAAATGAAGTTGCTTACTAATAGTGAAGTGAAAGAAATTCATGGCGTAGATAAGGTTGAGGCAGTATCCGTAAAACATAAAACCGAAGGCGTAAACAAAATAGAAGTAGATCATTTTATTCCTCTTTTTGGATTATCTCCTAAATTAGGTCCAATAGGTGATTGGGGATTGGAAATTGTAAAAAATGCAATTGTTGTTGATAACGCCACAGATTATAAAACAAACATTGAAGGAATTTTTGCCATTGGTGATGTAAACACCTATCCTGGAAAATTAAAATTAATATTATGTGGCTTTCACGAAGCGACTATTATGGTACAATCTGCCTATAAAATTATTAATCCAGAAGCAAAGAAGTTGGTAATGAAGTATACAACTGTATCTGGAGTTACAGGATTTGATGGTGTAAAAAAACAACAAATTAAGGCAGTAACTAAAAATATATAAGTATTGGTATACTTTTTGACTTAAAAGAAAAAAAACATTTTGGAAGAAAATACAATAAAAATTACCATAATCGACAGGGAAGGAGAATCACACAAAGTCGATGCACCAACCGATATGAATATGAATTTAATGGAAATAGTAAGGTCATATGAGCTTGCGCCAGAAGGAACCATTGGTATTTGTGGCGGAATGGCAATGTGTGCCTCATGTCAATGCTATATAGAAACTCCAAATTTACCTTTGCCCAAAATGAGAGAAGACGAAGAAGATATGTTGGATCAGGCATTTTTTGTAGAAGAAAACAGCCGTTTGGGATGTCAAATTTACATGAAAGAAGAATTAGATGGTTTAAAAGTAACTCTTGCACCAGAATCTGATATTGAACACTGATTTTAAATATAAAATAAATCAAAAAAAAGCCATTTAAAAATTAAATTTAAATGGCTTTTTTTTTATAAAAATGTGTAGCTTTGTGTTTCAAAAATTCCAAAATATAAGGAATTAACATTTTATGGATAAATTTTCATTTTTAAATGCAGCGCACACAGGTTTTATTGAAGACCTGTATCAAAAATATTTACAGTTTCCTGATGCTGTTGAACCAAGTTGGAGAAGCTTTTTTCAAGGATATGATTTAGCAAATTCAGATTTTTCTTTGTCTGAAGACGATAAGCCTTCTGTAATTCCAGAGCAAGTACATAAAGAATTTCAAGTCATTGAAATGATAAATGCTTATCGCTCTAGAGGGCATTTATTTACCAAAACAAATCCGGTAAGAGAGCGGAGACAATACGTGCCAACATTAGCCATTGAAAATTTTGGCTTATCAAAAGCCGATTTAAAATCTAATTTTGAAGCTGGTGAAATATTGGGTATTGGTAGTCAGAATTTAGAAGAAATCATACGACATCTTGAAGCAATATATTGTGATTCTATTGGTGTAGAGTATATGTATATTCGTAATCCAGAAGAAATAAAATGGTGGCAAGAAAAATTAAATAAGAATGATAACCATCCAAATTATTCTGTAGCGGCAAAAAAATATTTATTATCCAAACTAAATCAGGCAGTAACTTTTGAGAGTTTCTTGCAAACAAAATATGTAGGTCAAAAAAGATTTTCTTTAGAAGGTGGAGAAACACTAATTCCTGCAATAAGTGTAGCACTTTTTAATGCAGTGAATGATTATAATGTTGAAGAAACTGTTATAGGGATGGCGCATCGTGGTCGTTTAAGTACGTTGACTAATATTTTTAGAAAGCCTGTTAGAGAATTATTTAGTGAGTTTGAAGGGAAAGATTTTGAAGATCAAAATATTGATGGTGATGTGAAATATCATTTAGGTTTAACCCTAGACAAAACCTATCAAAACGGACGAAAAATTAAAATGAATTTGGTGCCAAATCCATCGCATTTGGAAACTGTAGATGCTGTTGCTGAAGGTATTACAAGAGCTAAAATTGATAAAAAATATAACGGAGATAGTTCTAAAATTTTACCCATAATTGTTCATGGTGATGCTGCAATTGCAGGACAAGGAATAGTTTATGAAGTGATTCAAATGAGTCAATTAAAAGGTTATGCAACTGGTGGTACAATTCATATTGTAGTAAATAATCAAATAGGATTTACAACCAATTATTTAGATGCACGTTCAAGTACTTATTGTACAGATGTCGCAAAAGTAACCTTATCACCAGTTTTGCATGTGAATGCAGATGATACAGAAGCCGTTGTTCACGCAATGGAGATGGCATTGGAGTTTCGTATGAAATTCAAGCGCGATGTATTTATCGATTTACTTGGCTATCGTAAATACGGTCATAACGAAGGTGATGAACCACGTTTTACACAACCAAATTTGTATAAAGCCATTGCAAAACATGATAATCCTTATAAAATATATGCCGATAAACTAATTGCTGAGAACACAATTGATTCAGTTTATGTAAAGCAAATAACGGCTGATTTTAAAGCGATGCTTGAGGAACAATTTATGAGTTCCAAAAAAGATAAAACGTCAAAAGTTAAACCTTTTATGGATGAAGTATGGCATAAATATCCTAGAAAGAATTTAAAGGATATGTTGTTGCCAATTATTACTACATATTCTCAAAAAAAATTGGAAGGAATTGCAAAAGTTATTTCTACAGTTCCCAAAGGTGTTAAATTTATCCGTAAAGCGGAAAGAATTCTTAAAGGGAGAGCGAAAATGGTTTTTGAAACCGATGTTTTGGATTGGGGAATGGCAGAAAATTTAGCTTATGGTAGTCTGTTAGAAGAAGGTTTTGATGTGCGTATTTCGGGAGAAGATGTAGAAAGAGGTACATTTTCACATCGTCATGCTATTTTACGTGATGAAATTTCTGAAGAACGTATTAATTTACTAGATACAAACAAGAATAATAAGGGGAAAATGTATATTTACAATTCGCATTTATCCGAATATGGTGTTTTAGGTTTTGATTATGGTTATGCCATGACAAACCCAGATACTTTAACCATCTGGGAAGCACAATTTGGAGACTTTTCAAATGGTGCTCAAATAATATTCGATCAATATCTGTCAGCTGCAGAAGATAAATGGAAATTACAAAATGGCATAGTTGTTTTGTTACCTCACGGATATGAAGGACAAGGATCGGAACATTCATCTGCTCGTATTGAGCGTTTTTTACAGCTTTGTGCCGTAGATAATATGAATGTAGCTAATTGTACAACACCAGCAAATATATACCATTTGTTAAGACGACAAATGAAACGCGATTTTAGAAAACCTTTAATTGTGTTTACACCAAAGAGTTTGTTACGTCATCCTAAAGCTGTATCGTCAATAAAAGATTTAGCAAAAGGAGAGTTTGAAGAAGTGATAGATGATATAATTGATGCTAAAAAAGTAAAGAAACTAGTATTTGTATCGGGTAAATTCTACTATGATTTATTAGCCGAACGTGAAAAATTAAATAGAAATGATGTTGCTTTGATTAGAGTTGAGCAATTATTCCCATTACATAAAGATAAGATTAATAGTGTTATAGCTAAATACAAAAATGTAGAGCATTATGTGTGGGCACAAGAAGAGCCTCGTAATATGGGTGCGTGGAGTCATATGTTAGAGCGTTTTGATATGGTGCGTTTGCAATTGTGTTCAAGACCTTATTATGCAGTTCCTGCAGCAGGTTCTAGTGCACGTTTTAAAAGAAGACATCAGCGAGTTATTGATAGTGTTTTTGGTGAAAGTGGAAATAACCAGAAGTAAATTAGAAATTAGTGTAACAATTAAGAATAAATTTGCTGCTCTGTGATATAAGTATAAGTGCAGTTAAAAAGAAATAAAAATTATAAAAGTCCGCGATAATTCGCAAAATCTGCGGGCAAAAAAATAAAGATATGATACTAGAAATGAAAGTTCCTTCACCAGGAGAATCAATTACAGAAGTAGAAATTGCACAATGGTTAGTTGAAGATGGTGATTATGTAGAGAAAGATCAGCCAATTGCTGAAGTAGATTCGGATAAAGCGACATTAGAATTACCAGCTGAAGAAAGTGGGATAATTACTTTTAAAGCAGAAGAAGGTGATGCCGTTGAAGTTGGTGCAGTGGTTTGTTTAATTGATACGAGTGCAAAGAAACCAAAAGGTTCTTCAAGCGAAAAGACAGAAGCAAAAAGCGAAAAATCTGCCAGTTCGAGTGTCGTTGAGAGCGCTTCAAAATCTAAAGAAACTTACGCAACAGGTACCGCGTCGCCAGCAGCAAAAAAAGTATTGGCTGAAAAAGGTATTGATGTTGGTTCTATTAAAGGAACAGGAAAAGATGGACGTATTACTAAAGATGACGCTATAAAAGCAGTACCATCAATGGGAACACCAACAACTGGTGGCGAAAGAGGTTCGTCTCGTAAGAAAATGAGTATGCTACGTCGTAAAGTTGCACAGCGTTTGGTTTCTGTTAAAAATGAAACGGCAATGTTAACCACTTTTAACGAAGTTAATATGCAGCCAATTTTTGATTTACGTAAAATTTATAAAGTCGATTTTAAGGAAAAATATGGTGTAAGTTTAGGTTTTATGAGTTTCTTTACTAAAGCCGTTGTAAGAGCTTTGGAAATGTATCCAGCAGTAAATAGTATGATTGATGGCGACTTTATGAAAAGTTTTGATTTTATAGATATTTCAATTGCAGTATCTGGACCAAAAGGATTAATGGTACCAGTCATTAGAAACGCAGAAAATTTATCGTTTAGAGGTATTGAAAGTGATGTAAAACGTTTAGCGATAAGAGCAAGAGATGGGCAAATAACAATAGATGAAATGACAGGTGGAACATTTACCATTACAAATGGCGGTGTTTTTGGATCTATGCTATCAACACCAATAATCAACCCACCACAAAGTGCAATTTTAGGAATGCATAACATTGTCCAACGTCCTATGGCTGTTGATGGACAAGTAGTAATTCAACCAATTATGTACGTTGCTTTGTCTTATGACCATCGTATAATAGATGGAAAAGAATCTGTAGGATTCCTTGTAGCGGTTAAAGAAGCTTTAGAAAACCCTGTAGAGTTATTAATGAATGGTGACGCTAAAAAAGCGCTGGAAATGTAAAAGAGTATAAATCATGAATGGATTATTAAAAGGAATTTTTATTTTATTAATGAGTTTGGTTTGTAATAGTATTGTTTTAGGACAAAATAATCCCTATCCCAATCACACAGTTTATACAGCTAATCACATTAAACCAACAAATTATACGCAAGTAAATTTAGATAATCAAACATCTTATTTTTATAATCTCTGGAAAGCAGAGTATTTGAAAAACGATTGTGGTAATACAGATGAGTATTATATTAAAATTGACCCCAATAGAAAAACGGTCTCTGAAGCGCATGGATACGGCATGATGATAACAGCCTATTTTGCTGGTTTTGATGCAAATGCTAAACTTTATTTTGATGGACTTTATAACTATTATAAATCAAACCCTAGCATTGTAAATGCTGCTTTAATGGATTGGGAACAAGTAACTTGTAATGATGCTGTTAGTAGTAGTGATGGATCAGCATCCGATGGTGATATTGATATTGCATTTGCTTTATTGTTAGCACATCAACAATGGGGAAGTGCAGGCGTGATTGATTATTTATCAGAAGCCAACGCAGTAATGATTGCCATTATGCAACATGAAATAAATCAACAAACATTTACTGTGACCTTAGGTGATTGGGTAAACTCAAGTAATCCTAATTATTACTATTCAACGAGAGCATCAGATTTTATGATGGATCATTTTAAAACGTTTTCTTGTTTTACAAACAATTCAAATTGGGATAATGTTGTTAATAATACTTATAATTTAGTAACGACAATTCAAGATAATTATAGTGCAAATACAGGTTTATTACCCGATTTTATTATAAACTTAAATGGAACACCAAGTCCAGCTGGAGGAAACTTCTTGGAAGGTCCAAACGATGGTAGATATTATTATAATTCTTGTCGTGTACCTTGGCGTTTGGGAGTTGATTATTTAACAAGTGGCGACTCTAGACCTCAAATTGCAGTAAATAAAATTAATACATGGTTAAAAAATGACTGTAATAGTAATGTATGGAATATTTCAAATGGGTATCATTTAAATGGGACTGATATTTTTAACTGGTCCGATGCTACTTTTGTTGCGCCTTTTGTAGTTGCAGCAATGTTAAATACAACAGAGCAAGCTTGGTTAAATACAATGTATTCACATTTACTTACCAATAATGGTTTTTCTTATAATTATTATGCAGATACAATTAAATTACTATCGATGGTTGCTATATCTGGAAATTACTGGATACCAACCTGTCCTAATAGTGCGGGTATAGAAGATGCTAATTCACTAGAGAATAAGGTTAATCTTTATCCAAATACAACTAACGGAATTGCATTTATTGATTTTTCAGAAAAATTCAGAAATAATAATAAAATCATATTTATTACTGATGTTAATGGTAGGCAATTATTAAAACAAACAACACAATTGAATAAATATGAGGTAGATTTATCGTCATACGAAAGTGGCCTTTACTTTGTTAGCATTAAAATTGAAAATGAAATTACAATTTCAAAGAAAATAATTAAAAAATAATTAGCTTACATTTTTAAACCAGAATACAGCCTCAATAACTTAATTTAGTATTGAGGTTTATTATATAATTTAGGGAAACAAAATCATTAAGAAAATATATTTATTTTCAAGTAATTACCTTGCTCAAAACCAAAATAATAACTAATTTTGCAAACCTTTTCACGAGTACAGATTTAAAAAAGGAATTAAACTTAAAATAATATAACAATCTCTTGTTGTTAGAGTCGTTTAAAAATCTGGTTAACAATAAGATACAAAAACTATAGTCACATGACTAAAACAGAAGAAAAAATAGAATTTTACATCGCAGAGATGGGAAAATTAGGTGTAAATTTTGAAAAAGATTTATTCACAAAAGTAGTAAAAGGATTAGGTCCTTCAATTTTTAAGAAAGATGCAGAGGTTGTTTCTTGTTCTGATGATTCAGAATTAGCAACAGTAAAGAAAAATTTCTTAATCAAAAAACACGGTTTAGAAGACTCAGAAAAATTAGATACTGCAATTGCTGCTGTATGTGAAAAAATGGGAAAATCTAACAAAAATAAATACCGTGCAATTTTCTATTACATTTTAGTGCAAGATTTAGATTTAGCAGGAAACTATCCTGATAAAGCTAAAACTACAGCTAAAAAAGAAGTAAAAACAGAAACTAAAGCAAAAGCTGAAAAAGCACCTGCAAAAGCTAAAGCTGAAAAGAAAGAAGCTAAAGTTAAAACAGAAGCTAAAACTGAGAAGAAAGAAGTTAAAGCTGAGAAAAAAGCAAAAGCACCTAAAAAAGCAACAGCTAAAAGTGATGATGCTAAAGAAGATAAAACTAAAGAAGCTGCTGCAACTCACGCAGAAGCTAATGGTTTAGAGGCTTCAACTTATACAGAAGAACCAAAAGTAGATCCAAAAGTATTCTTAGCAGAATTTGATTGGCATAAATACGAAGAAGGTATTGAAGCAGTTGATGAAGAAAAAATTGCTGCATTTGATAAAGAATTAGAAAACATTGAAGGAATTGTTGAGGAACGTCAAGTAATTGATGGAGTTGTTATGAGAATGACAGACCGTGAAGCAATTATTGATATCAGTTCAAAATCTGAAGGTGTAATTTCTTTAAATGAATTCCGTTACAACCCATTATTAAAAGTAGGCGATAAAGTTGAAGTATTGGTTGACAAGTTAGAAGATTCTACAGGTCAGTTAGTATTATCTCATCGTAAAGCCCGTGTAATTAAAGCTTGGGGAAGAGTAAATGACGCTTGTGATACAGGTGAAGTAGTTACTGGACACGTAAAATGTCGTACAAAAGGTGGAATGATTGTAGATATATTTGGTATCGAAGCATTTTTACCAGGATCTCAAATTGATGTTAAGCCAATTAGAGATTACGATCAATATGTAGATAAAAACATGGAATTCAAAGTAGTGAAAGTAAATCACGAATTCAAAAATGTTGTTGTTTCTCATAAAGCACTTATTGAAGCAGATATTGCATTACAGAAAAAAGAAATCATTGGTCAATTAGAAAAAGGTCAAGTTCTTGAAGGTATTGTTAAGAACATTACATCTTATGGTGTATTTGTTGATCTTGGTGGTGTTGATGGATTAGTACATATTACAGATTTATCTTGGTCTAGAATTAATCATCCAAACGAAATCGTAGAATTAGATCAAACATTAAATGTTGTAATTCTTGATTTTGATGAAGATAAAACTAGAATTCAATTAGGTCTTAAGCAATTAACTAAGCATCCTTGGGAAGCTTTAGATACGGAACTTAAAATAGGAGATCAAATAGAAGGAACAATCACAATCATTGCTGATTATGGTGCATTTATCGAAGTAGCGCCTGGCGTTGAAGGTTTAATTCACGTTTCTGAAATGTCTTGGTCTACACATTTACGTTCTGCTCAAGATTTCGTTAAAGTTGGTGATAAAGTGAAAGCTGAAATCTTAACTTTGAATAGAGAAGATCGTAAAATGTCATTAGGTATCAAACAATTGAATAAAGATCCTTGGACAGATATTACATCTAAATACCCAATTGGCTCTAAGCATACAGGTACAGTAAGAAATTACACAAACTTTGGTGTTTTTGTTGAGTTAGAAGAAGGTATTGATGGTTTGGTTTATATCTCTGATTTATCTTGGACTAAAAAAGTGAAGCATCCATCTGATTTTGTAAAGGTTGGTGATAAACTAGAAGTAGTTGTATTAGAACTTAATGTTGAAAACAGAAAATTAAACATAGGTCATAAACAAACTCAAGATAATCCTTGGGATGCTTATGAAACAACTTTCTCAATTGATAGTGTTCACACTGGAGTTATCAAAGAAAAAGTTGATAAAGGTTTAATCGTTTCTTTTGGTGAAGATGTTGAAGGTTTTGTACCATCACGTCATATCGAAAAAGAAGATGGTTCTAAGCTAGTTAAAGGTGATGAAACATCATTTAAAGTTTTAGAATTTAACAAAGAGTATAGACGTTTAGTTGTTTCACATACTGCTATCTTTAGAGAGCAAGAAACAAAAAACATTAAGACTGCTGTTAAAAAACAAGACGATGCTGAAAAAACAACCATCGGTGAAGCAAACTCTGCTTTAGCTGAATTGAAGAAAAAAATGGACGGGAAATAGTATTTCCACTACATAAATTCTTAAACTGTCTAGAAAGGTAACTTTTTAGGCAGTTTTTTTATATTACAATTTTAAAGTTGAAAGTCATTTTTTCGTATCTTTATCAAAAATTATGACACTAATATAATTAACAATATATAATGAAAAATATAGCAGTAATAGGCGCAGGAACAATGGGTAACGGAATAGCACACGTTTTTGCTCAAAATGGATATAAAGTTAACTTGGTAGATATTTCGCAAGAATCAATTGATAAAGGTATTGCAACGATTACTAAAAATTTAGATCGGTTAATAGCCAAAGAACGCATCACTAAAGAAATTAAAAAAGCTACTTTAGGGAATATAACATCGTTTACAGATACAAAAAAAGGTGTTGCTAAAGTAGATCTAGTCATAGAAGCTGCAACAGAAAATGAAGCTATAAAATTGAAAATATTTCAATTATTGGATGAAGCAGCACCTAAAAATGCCATTTTAGCTACCAATACTTCTTCTATTTCTATAACTAAAATTGCAAGTGTTACCAAAAGACCCGAAAAAGTAATTGGCATGCATTTTATGAATCCTGTACCAATTATGAAATTAGTAGAAATTATTCGTGGTTATTCTACGAGTGATGAAGTAACTAAAACTATCATGGAATTATCAGAGAATTTAAAGAAAGTGCCATTAGAGGTAAACGATTATCCAGGTTTTGTAGCCAACCGTATTTTAATGCCAATGATAAACGAAGCCATAGAAACATTATACAATGGTGTTGCTGGTGTTTATGAAATTGATAATGTGATGAAATTAGGCATGGGACATCCAATGGGACCATTACAACTAGCCGATTTTATTGGTTTAGATGTTTGTTTGTCTATTCTTAACGTGATGTATGATGGCTTTAAGAATCCAAAATATGCGCCTTGTCCGTTATTAGTTAATATGGTACAAGCTGGAAAATTGGGAAGTAAATCTGGTGAAGGTTTTTATGATTATACCGAATCTAGAAAAGCAGAACGTGTCTCAAAGCAGTTCATTTAATTAATAATACTAGTTTAAATACATACCTATGAAAATAGGTATCAATATATAATAAGTAGAGTATTTTATATAAAATACCATGAAAAAAAATTTAAATTTATTTATTGCAGGTTACTTAATATTTTTGTTGTTAAGTGTATTTTCTTGTTCAGATTGTAGTGGTGGCGGTGGAAGATATTCCGTAACATCATTTGATGTACAAAATAAAAAAGTAGTATTTGATAATGAAACCTATAGTACACTAGACATTGATGCAAATTCCGTTTCATACAATGAATACGCAATACTTATTGAACCAATGATGCAATCTGTAGCTGCCAAAAGAGCTTTTTTAACAACTACAGCGTATGCTTGTAGTCCAGCAGATCCTATTTATGAAGATAAATTTTTAGACTTACAGATAACAAGTACGTCAGATTATAACACCAATTTTACAGCAGGTACAAATTTAACATCTTTATTTGATGTTATTTTTTATGAAGAATATGTTTCATCGCAACAACGAATGGATTTAGAAACCTATTTAAATACAAACCCAGTAATTTCATTGGAAACAATGTTGGTTTTAAAAACACCACCAACAAATACGAATCAATTCTCCTTTACAGTAAATATGGACATTCAAGGTGATGATTTGAATGATTTTGAGTTCACTACTGAAACAATTGAAATAACACTTTAAATTATCATGTTTAAAAAAATAATCCTTATATTGATAATAGGTGTTTTACTAAGCTACTTCATTCCAACAAAAAGTAAAAACTTTTTTGCACATTATAAAAAAGATGATGTGGCATCAAAAACTTTAAAAGAATTTCAAGCAAGGGAAACAAAAACAATTATAGTTGATGGCGTTTCTTGGACCTATTTTTCTGGCGGAAAAGGAAACAAAACCTTACTTTTTTTACACGGAATGGGCGGCGCGTATGATTTATGGTGGCAACAAATTGATGCTTTTGAAAACGATTATAAAATAATTAGCTATTCCTTACCCGAAGCAATTAATACTTTAGAAAATGTATCCAATGGCATTCAAAAAATTCTATCAACAGAAAAAGTAGATAAATTCTATGCTGTTGGAACTTCTATGGGCGGTTATATTACGCAGTATTTAGTAAATACTATGCCAAACAGAATTGAGAAAGCCGTTTTTGGAAATACCTTTCCACCAAACGATATCATCATCACAAAAAACAAAGGTAAAAGTAGAATTATTCCATTATTACCAGAATTTTTAATATCAATATTTGGGAATAAACAATTGAAAAAGAAAATTCTTCCAGCAGGGAACAATGATCCATTATTAACCGCATTTTTGCCAAGTTTGCCTTTCAGTAAAAAGCAATTTATGAATCGATTTGCAGTTGTGGTAGATAAATTTACACCAAAACCAAATACGTATCAAACACAAAGAATTCCTAAATTGATTATAGAATCGGATAATGATCCATTAGTAGAAGAAGTATTGCGTGAAGATATTAAAAAATTATATCCATATGCAAATGTGCATACCTTTCATAACGAAGGCCATTTTCCTTACATTAATGTTGCAAATGATTATAATAAAGCACTAAAATCATTCTTTAACAAACCTGACGATTTTAAGAATGTAGAACAAACAATAAAGGATTATTTTTTAGGTAGAGCAGCGGCAAATGTTGATTTGTTAAAAAGTACATTTTCTAAAAACGCAAAACTATATACAGTTATAAAAGGGGATGAAGTTGTAATTTCGTTATCAGATTATTTCAAAAAAGTTGCAACTGATGGTAAAAAAGATGTTAACACTAAAATTTTATCTGGCAACATTACACATAATATAGCCAATTTTAAAACCGAATTTAAATATAAAGATAAAACATATCAAGATTATTTGACTTTATTACAGACAAGTAATGAGTGGAAAATCATTACCAAAACATTTACAATAATAAAATAATGACTGGTTTATATCAATTTATCGTAGAAAAAGCAAGTATAAAAAATGTGATTATTGGATTGATACTCATTGTGATGTTTAATACTTTCTTCTTACCATTTTTGCCATCAGTATTATGGGGTTTTCATTTGCCAATAGATAAAATATTGGATTTAAGATTTTCTTATAATGCCAATGATATTTTCTCTCTATTTGATGAGTTTGGTGCTAAAGGAAGAAACTCATACAAACTAAGCGCATTAAGTATCGATTCACCTTATGCTATTATTTACAGCATTACTTACGCCATTATCATATACTTGTTGTTAAAATCAAATGATTTATTAAAATATAAAATGCTGATTTTATTGCCATTTTTAATTGGTATGTTTGATATTTTTGAAAATGTATCAATCGCTTTAATGTCACATTATTACCCAATAAAAATGATGAGTTTAGCCAATGCTACGCCTTACTTTACCTTATTTAAATGGCTGTTTTCTGCACTTGTATTTATCACAGTTATGGTGAACATACTGATGTATTCTTTTAATAAAATTAAAGCAAACTAATGCGTAATCAAAACATCCCAGAAATTTTTTTAAACGAAGCTGAGCCAATACCAAACTTACTCATTCATGATTTTAAAATGACGAGCGATGTTGTAAAAAGTAAAGTGAATTTAAACCTGCATTTATTTAGTTTTTTACAATCGGGTTCAAAGCAAGTACATTTTTCAGACAACTCTGTTGCTGTAAACCCAGATCAATCGGTTTTGCTTAAAAAGGGGAATTGTTTAATGACAGAATTGTTAATGGACGATCAAATATATTTTTGTAAACTCTTGTTTTTTTCTTCACAATCATTGCATGATTTTTTATCGAAACATGGGAAATTAGAAAGAACAAATACACTTACTACAGATGATTATTTCACCATTAAAAACGACACATATATAAATACGTTTGTAGATTCATTAAACGCAATTCAAAAGATGAAATCAAAATTTGCGAGTGACTTACTGCAAGTAAAATTTGAAGAGTTACTCTTGTATTTATTGAGTTTATATGGTAATTCATTTGAATTGTTTCTACGAACCTTAGTGTCCAACAAAGAAGAATCATCTTTTAAAACTATTGTAGAAACCAATAGTTTATCGAATTTAAAATTAGAAGAAATTGCTTTTTTATGCAATATGAGTTTATCTACATTCAAGCGATATTTCATAAAAGAATTTAATGAATCTCCGGGAAAATGGTTGAAAGAAAAACGCCTTAATAGAGCAAAGGAATTACTTGTAGAAGGTTTAAAACCATCCGAAATATACTATGATTTGGGCTATAATAATCTATCTAACTTTAGTATCGCCTTTAAAAAACAATTCGAAATAAGTCCAAAAGAGATCTGATTTTAAGATAATTAGCCTAAATTATCAAGAATGACCTTTTATCATAACAATTTGAGCTAATAAAATGGGTTCAAAAGAATGTTAAAGTTATCTTTGCACTATAAATAATTTTAAAACAATCACAATGAATATTACATTAGCACAAGCACAGAAAGTAGTTGCAGCAGCAATTGCAAAATCTCAAGAAATAGGAACAAAAATGGATATCGCAGTAATCGATTCAGGAATCAACTTAACGGCATTTGCACGTGAAGATGGCGCTTGGTTAGGTTCAATAGATATTGCTATCAAAAAAGCTAAAACAGCCCGTTTTTTTAATATGGATACTGGAGTAATTGGATCTTTATCTCAACCAGGTGGCGCATTATATAA
>JAZGEV010000020.1:0-3192 GCA_036478895.1 Flavobacteriaceae bacterium
GTAAATGAATCAGTGGTGTAGAGGTTATTTGTTCCAGTTTTATTTGTTCGCTGAATATATGGAATATTAAATGACCATCCTGTTCCCACAATGGAACTTTGTGATTTGTTACTACTATTATATGCCAGTGAAATATCAGGAGTCAGTCCATTACGTCCTGTTGGTACAACGATTGGATATGAATAATTTAATGAGCCATTAGATGTTGATACTGATGGTGCGATGTATTTACCTAATGTTTGAGATTCAGGTTCTACCATTGCTGATTTTGACATCATCATTTCTGGTTCTATTGGTTTTATACCAATAATTTCCTCTTTACGTTTGTCGTATTCTTCTTGAGAAATCTTTTCAGCATTTAAAAGTTCATCCAATTCTGCAATTTGCTTTAACTGGTCTTTTGAAAGTTCTTGTTCTGCTGTTTCTACTTCATTTACTAAAACATTTTCATCAATAGTTTCTTTGGTTGAGATTTCTGTTTTATCAATTTCGTCTTTTACAATTGATAATTCTGTAACTTCAATATTTTGTTTTGAAGTTTCTTTTGTTTGAGCAAATGTTGGGTTGATAATAATTGTTAAAAGTAAAAAAGCGACTGTAAAAACAGTCGCTTTCAAAAACCACACTTTTTTTGTTGTGGTTGAATTGGTATTCAATGTAGCATTATTCATAATGTAATTAGTTTATCACATTATGAATATTTGGTGCAAATATTTTGAGTATTGTTATTGCGGGTTTAAAATAGCACCTTGTCAAAACAAGTGTTAAAAAAATATTTAAGATGATAGGCTTCTAATTATTAATTACAAAAAAATGATAAGCATAAAAAAACCACCTTTTAAAGTACTTTTTCTGATAAATAGTTGTCTAAAATAATTATTGTTCCGCAACTGCGGAACTGGATAAAAAAAAAGGCAAAAAAAAGATTAAAATATTGGCGGATTATCCGCCAAAAAAAGCCCCATTTCCTGCAAAGCAGGAAAAGAAAAGCCCCACCGCCTACGGCTGTAAAACCTGTCCGCCGTTGGCGGAAAAAAAAGCCAAAAATCATCCGCCTTTGGCGTGATGAAGTCGCAAAAAGCGACTTGGAAAAAGAAATATATTTGTAAAAGTTAATAAACAAAAAGGGCAATAATTAACCTTAATCTTTACGCCTTTGGCGTAAAAAAAGCCCCCAATTTGCCGTTGGCAAATAAAAAAAGAAAATAGAGAAAAAATGCAAAAAAATTAAGGCTATAAAGTCCGCTAAACTACAAACTAAAATAAACTACTCAAAAAACCTAAAAACGCCCCAAAACCCACCAAAAAAGCCAACCCAAACGCCACCAACCAAAAACCAAAAAAAACAAACCAAAACCACCACCAAAATCCCCCATTCCAAACCCCATAAATACAAGCGGTTTAGGGGTTGAGTGAAAAAAGGACGAAAAAGGGCGGAACAGTAGGCAGAATAAGGGTTTGAGAGTAAAAGAAGTGTTGTTAATAACTTTCTTTAAAACAGGGTTTTAAAGGGTATAAAATGGCAGTTTTAGATGCTAAAACTGTGAATATTACAAATAGTTGCTTTTCTTTTTTTGTTTTTTTTCACGGCGAAGCCGTGTATTTGCCGTTTTACCACAGCGAAGCTGTGGGGTTAGTTTTTATTCAAAACTTCTACTTTAAACATTTAATATTTGGGTAATTTTTAGGTTCAATCCAAATTGCTTTTCTCTTTTTATACTTTGAAATATTTTCTTTACATACAAAGTAATATAAACTTTTTTGAAAATTTCCTGTATCAATTATAGCACCATCAACATTATCGCCTTTATAATATAACGAATCAATACAATTATATTCTTGCATTTTGACCACTGTTTTTTTGTCTAATCTTTTGTTTTTATCGTGCCAAATAAACAGTTTGTTATCTTTTTCATAATAATTTGTGGGAAAAAAATCTGTATATGCACCAATTGTATCGGTCAATGATGGGGCTGGTTTAACGGTATTATATTTCTCAATTCTAAATACATATAGTCTTTTAGTATCTGAAAAATTCTCAACAAAAAAGAACTCTTTACTCTTTTCTGTGTAGTTATAAAGATAATCTAAAATAATATTTTTTCTTGCATTATCTTTATTCCCTTTCTGTTTTAATTGGAATTTTTGTGAACCACAAGAGAATATTAAACCCATTACTAACAAATAAATAATTACTTTATAATTCATAGAGCTAATATTTTTGTGATGCACTTTTGTTTTTCCCTGTACTGTAATAAATCACACTTGGAATAACCTGTTTTTGTCTTTTTCTTTCTGTTTTGGAATTATAATCAGTTGTTGATGGTGTATTATCACCACCTGGATGAGTATGGAAATGCGTTGTAAAGGTAATTCCCTTTCGCTTGAAAACCCTACTTTGCGATGTGGTTGCTGTATTATTTATATATTTATAAGTCCAGACAGATTTTTGATTTGTACTATTTACGACAGCTTCATAACCTGCAATTTCCTTATTGACAACTTTATCAGCGAAACCAACTAAAAAAGTTCGTACTTCATCAAATGTTGCTTGATTTGTTCCTCCAAATTTGATAATATTTCCCCCATCTTGGAAATTCATACCATCAGATATAATATTTTTAGCTATTCCGTCCATTAATGTCCTTGCTTCTGTAACAACATTTCCACTGGCATCTCGTACTTTTTTACTAAACATACCGCCTTCTCGTTTTGACTTAGTTCTAACATTATCATTACTATCAGTTGATAAAATCCTATCCGTTGCATCTTTTTCAGAACCATCATTTGGATCTGCTCTAACAATATCCCCTTTTTTATTGGTAACATTACCGCTACTATCTTTTTTATCATTTTTCAGGACTATATAATCTGTATCAACACCTTCCCCATTAATATCAACAAAAAATACAGGATTATTAGCAGCAAAAACATACGGTGATTGTGAGTAATATTCCTCTGCTCTTGGGTCAATGCCCCCAAATTGTACTCTTGCAGGGTCGTGAAGTCTTGCACCTAAGTCGTACATATTCAAATTTAACTCATCTTGATACTCGGCAGAATTATATTTATATTTATAAGAATTCACCACAGCAGTTTCAGCTTCTACTCGTCTTGTGCTCGTTTCTTCTCCAAGTGTGTCTGCCATTCTTAACTCCTTTTTAACTTGGTTATAGTTACCGTGTTTGAGTC
>JAZGEV010000021.1:0-20871 GCA_036478895.1 Flavobacteriaceae bacterium
ATTGGCATTAATATTGCGATAAAATAGATTGACGACTAATTAATTTTTAAATGTATAGACTTTATTATTTTTCGATTTTTCTATTTGTAACTATTGGAGTTTCTTCTCAAAACGATACCATTAAAAAAAGCGCTTCAAAATTGGAAAATATTCCAGAAATAAAACGGATTAATGCACGTATAATTGAAGAGGAATTGCCTCAAGCAATTGTAGATGAACCCCAAGAAAATAATGAAGATGTTATTATAGTGAATGATGTAGAAATACCAACGCAGCTTCCAAAAGAAGAAGCACAAATTCCAAATGAATCTAAATCAAAATATTCTGTTAGAGAAGACGATGAAAAACATGATTTTATGTTAGGTCCAAAACCATTTGATAATGATGTGTTAGTTGTTAAAAGATTTGACGGTAAAGATGTGTCTGAAACAAAGCTCATAACAGGGCAAGATTTGGGAACCATTGAAAGTAATACAAAATCGATACGCATAGAATACAAAGATTTTGGTATGGTAGATGGCGATAGAGTTCGTATTTATTTAAACGAAGATATTATAGAAAGTAATGTTCATCTCGACGGACTTTTTTATACTAAATACATTAAGTTATCTACCAAAGGATTTAACAGAATAGACATCCAAGCTATAAATCAAGGTTTTGTTGGTCCCAATACAGCAGAATTTATAGTATATGATGATAAAGGAAAAGTTATAGCACATAAATCTTGGAATTTGCAAACTGGAAATATCGCTACGTTAGGAATTGTAAAATTTTAGGATTTATACTCAATTAATAATATATATTTTTTTATTTTTGTAAAAAAAACAACCGTAATCATGATTGAAACCTCTAAAAAATTAATAGGCTTACTTATATTAATTTATTCTATTACTGCCTTTTCACAACAAAAGGATGGCTATTTTATAATTCTTGATGGTAAGAAAGTGTTTATTGAGAATACAGTTAAAGAAAATAGAACTATTGCATTACCAAACGAAGATTCTAACCAAAGTGTTAAAAGCATTGGAATACATATTGTGAAAAAAGGAGAGAATTTATATTCAATTTCTAGACTATATGGTATTACAGTAGAAGAACTTTCTAAATTAAATAATTTTTCAAAAGGGTATAATACAAGTGTTGGTGATAGATTAAAGATATCTGGTTTTTCCAAAACTGTAACTAAAGGCAACAATGCTTCTTATCATATTGTTGTTAAGGGGAATACCTTATATTCATTGGCTAAAAAATACGGTATTACAATTGAAAAGCTAAAAAAACTTAATAATATTTACGATAATACAATATTAATTGGTCAGCGATTAAAACTGAATTAATTAGTCGTCAACATTTTAATAATCAATTCTTTTGTTATTGTTTGACCATTAGCATTTTTTCTAATGTCAGTAAACAAGTACGTAAAATTACAGCCGTTTTTGTAATGACTACAACCGTAGGCTGTTTTCCCTTTTAAAATTTGACCTTTTTTACATTTAGGGCAAATTAAAACTTCCGGTTTCACTGTTTTTTTATTTTTAGAATGATCTAATTTTAATTTAAAGCCATCGCTAAAACGTATAATGCCATCTATTCTTCCATTATCGGATGAAAAACCTTTTAGATTTACAGTGCTTCCTTTATCTAGTAAACGGATAAATTGATTTTCAGATATTTTCTTATCCATAAACAGAAAAGGTATTAAAAAGTCACAACCATTCTTAAAATTACTGCATCCATAAGCATTACTACCTTTTAATAAACTGCCTTTTTTACATTTAGGACAAGAATAATGTGTGATATTTTTTTTTGCTTTTGTTTCTGGTTTTTTACTTTTAAGATCTTTATTTTGCTCTTTTAATAAATTTTCTGCAGAAATATTTGCTCTAAATTTTTCACTACGTACTTCATAAACCAATTGGTCTACCATTTTTTTCATATTATTAATAAACGTACCTGCATTAAAGTTTCCTTTTTCAATTTCTTTCAATTGTTTTTCCCATCGTCCAGTTAATTCGGCAGATTTTAACAAACTATTTTTAATAGTATCAATCAATTTTACACCAGTTTGAGTTGGTAATAATTGTTTTTTCTTGCGTTCAATATATTTCCGTCTAAATAATGTTTCAATGATATTTGCTCTTGTAGAAGGTCTTCCAATACCATTTTCTTTCATTGCATCACGTAAATCATCATCATCTATCTGCTTTCCAGCAGTTTCCATAGCGCGCAATAGGGTTGCTTCTGTATAATATTTTGGTGCTTTGGTTTCTTTTTCTAAAAAAGACGGTTCGTGTTTTCCTCTTTCTCCTTTTATAAAACTTGGAAGCAAAGCGCTTTTTTCTTCTGCTTTTGTATTTGCGTTTTCTGTTTTTTTAGTTTCAAAAACAAGTTTCCAGCCTTTATTAATTATTTCTTTACCAGTAGTTCTAAACGTAATTTCGGCAGCTTTTCCAATAACAGCTGTATTAGACACGTCACAATCGGGATAAAAAACAGCAATAAAACGTTTGGTAATAATATCGTAAACACGTTGTTGATTGTATTGTAAATTCATTTCAACACCTGTGGGAATTATAGCGTGGTGATCGGTTACTTTTTTATCGTTAAAAACTTTGGATGTTTTTTTAATTTTTTTACCAATTAAAACAGTGGTTAGATGATTGTATTTTTTTAGGTTGCTTAAAATGCCATTTACTTTTGGATAGACATCATTTGGTAAAAAAGTGGTATCTACTCTTGGATAAGTAACTACTTTCTGCTCATATAATTTTTGAACCATTTTTAGGGTTTCATCGGCTGTAAAGCCAAATTTTGTATTGCAGTAAACTTGTAAACCTGTTAAATCGAACAATTTAGGAGCGTATTCTTTTCCTTTTTTCTTGGTAACCGATACTATTTCAAAATCACTTTCTTTAACTTTATTGGCCAATATTTGTCCGTCTTCTTTGTTTTGAAAACGTCCTTCTTCACAATTAAACTGTGTATCTCTATACAAGGTTTGTAGTTCCCAATAGGGTTTTGGAATAAAATTTTGAATTTCTTTATAACGTCTTACCAACATGGCTAATGTAGGTGTTTGCACACGACCAACGGATAAAACTTGCTTGTAGCCACCGTGTTTTACTGTATATAAACGGGTTGCATTCATTCCTAAAAGCCAATCGCCAATGGCTCTAGAAAAACCAGCATAATAAAGATTGTCATAATTGGATGCAGGTTTAAGATTATTGAAACCTTCTTTTATAGCTTCGGTTGTTAATGATGAAATCCATAAACGTTCTACTTTACCAGTATAGCCAGCTTGATTTATAACCCAACGTTGAATTAATTCTCCTTCTTGACCAGCATCACCACAGTTTATAATAAGGTCTGCTTTGTCAAACAAACTTTTTACAATATTAAATTGTTTTTGGATGCCATCATTGCTTGTAACTTTGGTTTGAAATTTTGGCGGTAACATTGGTAAATTATTCAAATCCCAACTTTTCCAATAAGGCTTATAATCGTGAGGTTCAAACAAGGTACATAAATGGCCAAAAGTATATGTAACCGCATAGCCATTGCCTTCAAAGTAGCCATCGCGTTTTGTGTTTGCACCAAGTACTTGGGCAATTTCTCTGGCAACAGATGGTTTTTCGGCAATACAAACTTTCATACTTTTTATAAGATTGAATCATTCAATAATCAAGAATTCAAAATTAAACAATCAAAATGTAAAATTCTTTATTTTCATTCAAAATTATAAACATATCTTTGCAGCAGAATTAAAATTTTGTTTATTTAATATTCGTTTCGATTTATTTTTAAGCAAAGAACAGGTAAGCAATGAGAAAGCTTAAAAATTAATAAACAAATAGAGTAAAATGACATTTAAAGAATTAGGCATAAAAAAAGAATTTATTGAAGGATTAAATGAATTAGGAATACTAATTCCATCAGAAATTCAAAAACAAACCATTCCAATTTTATTAGCAGATAAAACTGATTTTATTGGTTTAGCGCAAACAGGAACTGGGAAAACAGCTGCATTTGGTTTACCAGTTTTAGATCAGGTAGATCCAAATACGCCATTAACTCAAGCGTTAATTTTATCACCAACGCGAGAATTAGTGCAACAAATTAAAAAACAATTATTTAAATTTACAAAATATTGTGACGATAAAATATTTGTAGAAGCCGTTTTTGGTGGTGAAAAAATTGACCGTCAAATTAGTAATTTAAAGCGTCCAACACACGTAATTGTTGCAACTCCAGGTAGATTAATTGATTTAATAGAACGTAAGTCCGTTAATTTAAGAAACGTGCAAACCATTGTTTTGGATGAGGCAGATGAAATGCTGAGTATGGGTTTTAAACAAGAACTGACCAAAATTTTAGATTATACAAACGGAACACGAAACACATGGTTATTTTCAGCCACGTTTCCCGAAGAAATTCAACGTATTGTAAAAACATATATGACTGGTGATATTGCAAGAGTAGAAGTGAATAAAGACGCTTTGGTGAATGCAAATATTACACATCAATATAAATTAACATCGGTTAAAAATAAATTAGATGTTTTAATTCAATTACTTGAAGAGAAAGGTGAGGAGCGAGGCATTATTTTTTGCAGAACTAAACTGGGAACACAAAAATTAGCAGCCGAGTTGAAAGAAGAAGGTTTTTCCGTTGGAGCACTTGAAGGCGATATGCAACAGAAAGAACGCGATAAAGTAATGCGTGCTTTCAAAAAAGAGAATGTACAATATATGGTTTCTACAGATGTTTCTGCACGAGGCATTGATGTGAGAGATTTAGGTTTTATAATACATCATCAATTGCCCGAAAAAATGGAATATTATACGCATCGTAGTGGAAGAACAGCACGTGCAGGAAAATCTGGTTTTTCAATTGCATTGATATTGCCTAGTGAATTACAACAAGTTTATGATATAGAACGCAAACTGAATGTTAAGTTTGAAGAAATATGATGAATAAGCAACTAATTCTGGCAGAAAGACCAATTGGGTTTCCAACCAAAAAAACTTGGCGCTTAGAAAAGAATAATGTGCCAATTTTAAAAGAAGGCGAATTATTAATTGAACAACATTATGTATCTTTAGATCCTGCAATGCGTAGATGGATGAATGCGGGTAAATCATACATTGAACCTGTTGGAATTAATGACGTTATGCGTGCAGGTTCAATTGGTAAAGTGATACAAGTTAATAAGCATTCTACATTTAAAGTTGGCGACTGTTTAACTGGTTGGGGTGGCGTACAGCAATACGTTGTAACATCAGGTAAAGATTGGTATAAAGTAAATGATGAAATTGCACCAATGCCTTTGTATTTAAGTACATTGGGAATGCCTGGAATGACAGCTTATTTTGGAATACTTAATGTTGGTAAAATAAAAAAAGGCGATATTGTTTTGGTTTCTGGAGCAGCTGGCGCCGTTGGAAGTATTGTTGGTCAAATAGCCAAAATAAAAGGATGTAAAGTAGTTGGGATAGCTGGTGGTAAAGAAAAATGTGACTATTTAGTGAATGAATTAGGCTTTGATAGCGCTATAGATTATAAATCGGATAATGTTATTGCAGCAATTAAAGAACATTGCCCAAAAGGTATTGATGTATTTTTTGATAATGTTGGCGGTGAAATATTGGATGCTGCATTAACACGACTTAGAAAAAATGCACGAATTGTTATTTGTGGCGCCATATCTCAATACAACGCAACTAAAAAAATTAAAGGGCCAAGTAATTATTTATCGTTGTTAGTTAGTAGAGCAACTATGCAAGGTATGGTTGTGCTAGATTACGCCTCAGAATACGCAATTGCAGCGAAAGAAATGGGGCAATGGATGCATCAAGGCACGTTAAAAAGTAGAGAAGCCATTTTTTATGGTATTGAAAATTTTGAAACTACTTTTGAAAAACTATTTACAGGCGATAAGAAAGGAAAATTAGTATTGAAAGTTAAAGAATGAATTTAATATATAGTTTAGACATCATTGGAACATTTGCCTTTGCGGTAAGTGGTGCATTGGTTGCATCAAAAAAGAATTATGATTTATTTGGTGTTGTTATTATTGCATTTGTTACAGCTGTTGGTGGTGGCATGATGCGTGATGTATTGATAAATTACCATCCAATAAATTGGATTGGAGATTTAAACTACATTTGGACCATTTTAAGTGCCGTAGTATTTACAATCATGTTTAAGAGTAAAATTGCACCTTGGAGTAAAACCATGTTCATTTTTGATACTGTTGGTATTGCAGTTTTTACTTTGTTAGGGACAGAAAAAGGATTAAATTTTGGGCTGCATCCTTTTGTTGCGGCAGTTATGGGAGTTGTTTCGGCTGTGATGGGTGGTGTTTTACGCGATGTTTTAACTCAAAAAACACCTTTAATTTTTAAAAAAGAAATCTATGCGTTGGCGTGCTTTATTGGTGCTTTTGTGTTTTTAATATTAAATCATTATAAATTAAGCCTTCAAATACAATATGTTATCACTATTATAACTGTGATAATAATTCGTGTTATTGCTGTAAAGTATCATCTAGAATTACCAAAGATAAAAGAAGATCTTTTTGGAAAACCATTAAAAAAATAGAATTATGGGATTAACAAATAATGATGTAATGAAAAAATTGCGTGTAGCACATAAACTACGCGACACAGATATTGTGAAAATATTAGAATTGGTTGATTTTAAAGTAACTACAAGTGAGCTTGGTGCTATTTTTAGGCGTGAAGGTCATCCAAAATATATGGAATGTGGCGATCAATTTTTACGTAATTTTTTAAATGGTTTGGTCATTCACTTACGCGGTCCTATGCCCGATAAGAGAAAAGATGATTTAAAAAAACATCCAAATAAGGACAAATAGTATCGTTTAAAAGTTAAATTTTAGTTTGTAACTGTTTTTTTAAATATATTAGCACTCTAATAATTTAAAACAAATATAATGATCAAAAAAGTACTTTTTTCAGTATTCCTTTTATCAAGCATTTTAATGTTTGGTCAAGAGAATTGGAATAAAACAACAACCGATTCAAAAGATGATGTTATCTTTTTAGAATCTCATATGCCAACTCAATTTCAATTATACACAATTGATTTAGACGCAATAAAAGAACAATTAGATAATATTAATTCTAATAGTATCAATGAATCAACCACTATTTTAAGTTTTCCAAATGCCAAAGGAGAATTGCAACGTTTTAGAATGGTTGAATCGTCTGTAATGGAAGATGAATTGGCATTAAAATTCCCAATGATTAAAACCTATGCAGGTCTTGGTATTGAAGATCCAACGGCTTCATTACGTATGAGTATTGCAACAGATGGTTTACATGTTATGGTATTATCTGGAACAGCATCAGCTTTGTATATTGATCCATTTACTAGAAAGTATGATAAATACATAGTGTATGCCAAAAATGCTCTACCAGCAATTAGTGAATTGGTTTGTGGTGTAGAAGATAATTTAGATTTAGATTTATCGGATATGGAAAATGCACAACGAAACGCTACAGATGGTAATTTAAGAACCTATCGTTTGGCAGTTGCTTGTACTACCGAATATTCAACTTATCACTTAAATCAACAAGGTGTTTCGCCTGGCGCAACATTAGCTGTAAAAAAAGCAGCTGTTTTAAGTGCTATAACAACTACAGTTAATAGAGTAACTGGTATTTATGAAAAAGAAACTGCAATAACTTTTGAATTAGTTGCAACAAATAATAATATTATTTTTATTAATTCTGATAATTTTACAAATAATAATACAAATGCATTAATTGTTGAGAATCAAACACAGATAACTAATATTATAGGTGTTGGTAATTTTGATGTTGGCCATAATTTTAGTACAGCTGCTGGAGGACTAGCATCATTAGGTTCTATTTGTTACTCAAATGCAAAGGCACGTGGTGTAACAGGTATTGCACAACCAATAAACGATGCTTTTTCTGTAGATTACGTGGCTCATGAATTAGGGCATCAGTTTGGTGCTAACCATACGTTTAATTCGAATGTTCATGGCTCTTGTACAGGTAATAGAAATTCATCCACTGCAGGAGAACCTGGAAGTGGTTCTACAATAATGGCATATGCAAATATATGTAGTGGTGCAAATGTACAAGGTGCGTCTGACCCTTATTTTCATTATTATAGTTTAAATGAGATTTATAATAGAATCACATCATCTCCAACTTGTGCTGCATTAACACCTACTGGAAATCACGAACCAAGTGCAATAACAGGAGGAAATAATGCAATTCCAAAGGGAACAGCTTTCATTTTACATGGTGATAGTCTTGATTTAAATGGTGATACCGTATTGTATTGTTGGGAACAAACAGATACTCAAAACACTAGTTATCCATTAGTCTCAACTGCAACAGCTGGTCCAGCTTATAGATCTTTAACGCCTACAATTTCTCCAGATCGCTTTATGCCAGCGTTTGGTACTGTAACTGGAGGTAGCTTGCAAAGTACTTGGGAAGTTACACCCACAGTTGGAAGACAATTAAATTTTAGATTAACAACTAGAGATTATAGAGCATTTGGTGCTGGTTTTGCAGGACAAACAAGTTCTACTGCCAAAACAGTGATGGTTAATGCTGTTGCTGGACCATTTGTTGTAACATCACAAAGCGCACCTGAATCTTGGGTGACTGGTGAAACAAAATCAATTACTTGGGATGTTGCTGGAACAACAGGAAATGGAATTAATGCTGCAAATGTAGAAATATCTTTAGTAGATTCTGATGGAAGTGCAGTCGCAGTTTTAGCAGCAAATACTGCTAATGATGGTTCACATTCAATTACAGTACCCAGTGATGTAAATGCTCAAACTCGAATAATGGTAAAAGCAAATAATAATATTTTTTATGCCATTAATGATGCTGATATTGCTTTAAATTCTGCACCTGCAGGTTGTACTAACGTTTGTGTTGCCTCTGGAAGTACGCAATATCCTGATGGGACAACTTTAGTTGTTTTTAATACTATTAATAATGCATCTACAGCTGCATCTGCATATTCTGATTATAAAAATTTATCAACAACAGTAGATGTTGGAACTACTTATTACTTAACAGTAAATTTAGATTCTGATGGAAATTATAGAGAAGAATGTAAAGTATGGATTGACTGGAATGGAGATTGTATTTTTAATTCTACTGATGAAGAGTATGATTTAGGTTTTATTGTTAATGGTGATGGTGTTGCATCAAGTAATTCACCTTTTGCTGTAACTGTTCCAGCTTCGGCAGTACCAGGTGATCATGTTATGCGTGTTGTAACTGCATATGTTGGTAATACAACTACATTTCCAGCAGATGCGTGTGTTGATGGTTTTTTAGGTGAAGTTGAAGATTATACTGTTACTGTTTCAAATCCAGCTGCAATTAAGGATTTAAATACCTTTAGTAGTTTTGTGTTAAGTCCTAATCCAAATAATGGTCAATTTTCAATTGCTTTACAATCTGATACAACAGATAATATTGCGGTTAGAATTTTTGATTTAATAGGTCGTGAAGTATTTGATAAATCATATAGCAACAATCAAAGTTTATTTACGCAACAAATTAACCTAACAGCTATTAATGCTGGTGTTTATATGATTACTGTTTCGGATGGTGAAAAATTCCATACACAACGTATAATTATCAAATAAAGACCATTAAAAAATATTTAAATGGCTTATATTTATTGATATAAGCCATTTTTTTTAAACAAAACTATTATGAAATATATAAGTATTCTAATATTATTAGTATTAAACACGTGTAATTCTGACAAAGGAAAAAATATGATGCAGAACTTTACAAAAAATGATGTTATAGCAGTATCTAACTGCCCAGAAAACGGTCAATGTACTATTGAAATATTAAAAAACAAAAATCTTGCTTTAGAAGAAGATAGTATTGGTAAATTATATCCCAAAGTGACCGATGGTGAAAATATTGTTGTAAAATATACTTTTAAAAAAGAAAACAAAGGCAATTATGCTGATGGAAATACCTCAGAAACCATTCATTTTGAGATTACCAAAGAAGCCATTGCCGAATTAAAAGATAAGGAGCTTCAAAAAGTAAAACTTCTTTATGGAAAGCATTTTTTTAATAGAAGTTTGGCTGGTTAC
Organism: Flavobacteriaceae bacterium; assembly: GCA_036478895.1. Classification (GTDB taxonomy): domain Bacteria; phylum Bacteroidota; class Bacteroidia; order Flavobacteriales; family Flavobacteriaceae; genus S010-17. Next base: position 10,145 of record JAZGEV010000021.1, read on the forward strand.
TATAAAGTTGTACAAGGCTCGTTTAAACCATCTAATAAGAACATTGACATTGATTTTGTTGTTCCGTTAATAGGTGATCTACAACAAGTGAAACATATTACTATTAAATTATAGTTAGTTGTTGTATTATCATTTTCACTAATTTGAGAATCCATAATGAAAATGGATTCCCTTTTTCAAGGAAATGACAGTCGTTTTTTAAAACTATATACATCTAGGAATGTTGTTTCAATGGATATTGTCATTCTCGAGAAAGCGGGAATCCATAAAATAAATAGATATCAATTTTATGAGTAGCAATCATTTAAAAATAAAATCTCGAAATTCTAAAGAACTCCAAGATTTTTTTATTTAAAATATATAGAGTTGCTATAATTTCATATAACCGTATTTATATTCAGCGTTACTTTTAGCCCTAATAATATAAGTACTGTCGTCTATTTTTAAAAGCATAGAAGTATCTAAATCAAATTGTTCGTTAATTTTATTACCAATACCAGCATCTTTAAGTTCTTTTGTGCTAACTGTTACTCCAGTTGGATGAATAGTGCGAACTATAGGCACTCTTTTTGTATAATTTCTTGTTCTGCCATTAATTTGAGTTTTTAATTTTTGCGTATCATTGTAAAGGATATTTAAATTATCATCTTTAAAATAATGAACATAGGTTAAATATGCACCATTGTCATTTTGTGTTTTAGGTTCGTTATTATAAGCAAATTCATTGGCGAATTTTAAAGCGCCATTGTCTGCTTTAATAAGACCAATAAATAAACCTGTATTTTGATACGTGTAATTATAAGTTGCATTGCCTTGCGCCATATTACCACTTTTTGAAACCTTACTTACATAGCGTTTATCGGCTAAAAGCCAGATGTTCCCATTGTTTAATTCAAAACTTTTTAAATTTAAATTGCTGATGATTTTTTTACTGAAATTATTTCGTTTTTTATAGACTAACTCTCCATTAGCATCAATCTTTACAGTAATAACACCAGAACCTGGAATGCCACTTGCATTTCCATATAAGTCAACACTCATTTGGAAGGTTTTAGAGCCTTTATGAGTTAGTAATCCGTTAAAATACATGTTATTATCACTATCAAAATTGATGTTGTACTGATAGATTTGATAATCGTCATCCATTTTTAAACTGTATTCTTTTACGGTATCCGTTACAGGATTCCAATAATAGATGTTTAAATAGGGTTTCTGTTTTTTTAGTTTAATGTCTTTAACTATAAACACGTTTCCTGTATTAGAAATATACGGTGTGTTTACTTTATTACGTCTGTCGCGCATAGAAAAGGTATGTGTTTTTTCTTTGACGATATTCTTGTCTTTATCTAAAACTACAATCCCCAATTTTTCATTGGTTTTCTTAGCGTATGGATATTCTTTTAAGACCACATAATGTAAACCATTATCACTTTGATTCAATTTCCAATTCCCAGCTTTAAAAATACTTGTTCCTTGGATTTTGGTAATTTCTTTAGCATCGCTTTTTTGACCTGTTTCAATGTTCATTGGATGCCAGTACAATTGATTTACCTTAGTTTTAATATCAAATATATATGAAAAAAAAGAAAAATCACTACCCATATTGTCTTGAAAACTTTGAATGTGTGTGATTTTTTTATGACCAATTTGTTGCTGTTTCTCCATTAAATCTAATGCCGAAACTTGCTCTAAATCGCTTTTTGTAAATTGATTAGTATTCACATGATAATTAAAAATTTTCACATCGTATTTTTCATATAAATGAATTAGTTTGTCACCAGTGTAAAAATGACGGACTTTAGCTTCGGTTTCGTTTGAAATAGGTGTTGGATAACCCCATTGAAAGCTTTGCGAAAAGCTTACTACAGGCAAAACACATATAAGAATAAAAAGTATTTTTTTCATTGTGTTATTATTTAGTGCAAGCTGCATTATACTCCTTTACAATTTTTAAGATAGATAATACCTTATAGCCTTTTTCTTTATTTTTTACTTTTTTGGCTAATGCTGTGTTTTCAGAAATGAATTTAGAGAATTTTTTTGAAAAACCCATTAAGAATGTTCCACCAGTATAAGCTTCATCGCCTTTGGCAATAACTAATTTTGTTTCCCATTCTTGTTTAGAGTTAAAAGATCCAAAACTATAGGTGTTAATACAGCCTTCTTCGCTTAATAGTAGAAAATGAATATTTTTAAAAAGAACATCTTTATAAGCTACTGAATGAAAAACTTCACCAGCAACTTTATAAGCTTTTAATTGTTTTGGCTTGAATTTTTGTTTCTTCGCTTTTTTATCCGTTTTAAAAATCACTTTTTTATAACGTTGCGATTCGTCTTGGTATTTTAAGTAGCCTCTTACTTTTTCTCCGTCAAGATTTACGATATAACCCTCGTAATACTGACCTAAACGGTAATTATGTTGTGCAGTCATACTTAATGCTGCAATAAATAGGATGGCAATTGTAATTATTTTTTTCATTTTAAATGTGTTTTACTATTGGGTGTAAAATTAGTTAATTTTTTGGTATGGTTTATATCCGTTTTTGTTTTGCAAATGTTGTGCCAAGAAGTAAAGGAACAAAAAAAAGGAGGTTAAAAAATCAACTAATCTGTTGGTTCAATATGAAATATCAATTATCAGGACAAGTAATTTCTTTGGATAACAAAATACCCATTTCATTTGGTCGATACCTAAAACACTTTCCGCCAATTGTTTTCATAATTATGCCTCTGTTAAAATTCTTTATAAACACATCTCCTATTGATATTTCCAATTGACTTTTTGGGTCAACTGTACCAATACCAACTCCTCCAAGATCTGTACCTGTGTTTAAATTGTTTTGACATATATCTCCAATACCATTATTATCTATATCGGTTTGCGATGCATTTGAAACTTCTGGACAATTATCACAAACATCTCCAATTCCGTCACCATCACCATCGGCTTGATCTGAATTAGGTGAATTTGCACAATTATCATTAATATCTATTATAGAATCTGTATCGGTATCAATTTGTGTTGTTTTACAATATGGAATAATAGCTGCTATTGAAGAACAATTAGTATTATTATTTGATATTAAAATATTGCCATTTACATAATTAGAACCATTTAAAAAATTAATTAGAATACAACAATCATCTAAAGCGGTATTATTTGTAATAAATAAATTATTACCAACATAATAAATATTCTCTATTGCATTAATGTCTGTTAAAATAACATTACTAGTAATTAACAAATCATTAACACTACTTATGTTTTCAAGACCATTTAAACTTGTTAACACTGGATTGCCAATTACTCTAACATAATTTGTATTGCCAGTTACTGATGTTAAATCTGAGATATCATTAAGTAACGTATTTGAACTTAAATTTAAAGTATTTTGAACATTACCTAAATTACTGAAATTAGATAAGTTTGTTAGGCTTTGATTATATATAATATTTAATTCTCTAACTTGTGAAACAACATTAAAAAATGGTATAGAAGTTAATGCATCATTACCATTAATTGATACTAAAACATTAGGTCCAAATGTTGCTAAATTATTTGCAGTAATTGTAGTTACTGAATCATTGTTTGAAAAAGTAACTTCGTTATTCAATGAACTTAAATTTGGAAAATCTAAAATAGCAGATAACTGTGGATTATTAGTTATATTAATATAGTTAATTGATGTTATATTTAAAAAATCATCTAAATCATTTAATAAAATATTACTAATGATTGACAAGTTAATCATTGATGAATTTATATTTGGAGCATTTAAAAACACTACCAAAGGACAAGATTGCAATGTAAAAAAATTAATATTAGTTAAATTTGGAAAATTTAATGACGGTAAAATAGGATTGTAGGCTAAACTTAAATTTGATATAGTACTTAAATTAGAAATAACACCAATAGAAGTTAAATTTACATTACTATTAATAATTACTGACCCACCAATATTGGTTATGTTTGATATATCATTAAAATTTGCTAATGCAGTATTTGAAATTTGAAAATTAGTATCTATAGTATTTAAAGATGAAAGGTTTAAACTTGTTAATGAGCCTAAATTAGTAATAGAAAATGCAGAAATTGTATTAATATTAGAAAAATCTAAACTTGATAATAATGGTAAATTATTTAGAGTAATGCTACCTCCAATTGTAGTGATGTTAGGTATATTCATTGAATTTAATGCAGACCTGTTTGAAACTGAAAAATTACCTCCAACTGTTGTTAATGATGGAAAATCTGCATTTACAAGAGTAGTACTTGAATTACTAAAAAAAATATTAACGCCAATAGTCGTTATATTATGAAGACCTGCAAGTGTGATTAAATTATTTGTAAACCCTATATTTAAAGAACCTGTTATCGTTGTCAAAAATGATAAACCACTCAAATCATTTAAACTACTTTGTATTGATAAGTTACCATCAATTGTATCACAAATTGGATTAGGTGCTGTATGTGCTATTACAAATGCATCAACTTGAGCTTGATTTGTTAATGATACATTGCCAACTATACAAGTTTGTGATACAGATTGGAAAATGATAAAGTTTAAAACTATGAATACAAATCAATTTTTCATATCGTAAATATTTAATAATTAAGTATTTACAAATATATTCTTTTTCTTGGAATTTCAACTTAAATTTTCTGTTTTAAATATGCAATTAAAATTATTAATCAACAATTAAATATGAATTAAAAAATAAAGGGAGCTTTTGAAACTTAAACAAAAAAAGTAAAGACCCAAAAAAAGGAGATTAAAAATCTCCTTTATCTTTCTGGGTAGAAGATGGGATTCGAACCCACGACCCTCGGTACCACAAACCGATGCTCTAACCAACTGAGCTACAACTACCGTGTTTTATTTTTGCTTCTTTGCTTGAAGTGGCAAAAGTACATTACTATATTTTTGCGAGTGCAAATTTAAACTATTTCTTAATTATAACAAGATAAAAAAGAAACTATTTTTAGATTAATTTATCTAACGAATCAACAGCAACAAAACGTTCGGTTGTGAAGCCTTCGGCATAATCTACACCTATGAGTCTGCCAAAATCTTTTGATCTATAATGAATACTTTCTAAGAAATTTTTACTGGTAATTGGAGAAACGGGTTCTTTGCTATTTGGATTATAAAATTGTGAACTGTATGCTTTTACAGCGTCAATTTTAACATCAATAAAATTAGAAACATCCACTAAAAAGTCTGGTTTTATAGTATTCCATTGGATATAATGATAGACATGTTTTGGTCGCCAATGGGTTTGATTTTCACCATTTAAAGTGGTTTCAATCTTTCGTAAACCAGATAAAAAGCTTGAGTCACTAGCTAATTTACTACCTTTTGAATGATCTATATGTCGATCTTCAACAGCATTGCACAACACAATGTCTGGTTGGTATTTTCTAATAATTTCAATAATTTTTAATTGATGTTCTTTATCGTTTATAAAAAAACCATCGGCAAAGCCTAAATTTTCTCTTACGGATAAGCCCAATATTTTCGCCGCATTAGCAGCTTCTTTATCTCTAATTTTGGCAGAACCTCTTGTACCAAGTTCACCACGAGTTAAATCGAGAACGCCAACTTTTTTACCGTTGGCAATTTCTTTGGCAATAGTTGCACCACAGCCCAATTCAATATCATCTGGATGTGCGCCAATGGCAAGTATGTCTAGTTTCATAGTTTAATGTTTTAATAATGTGACTTAAAAATCGAATTTTAACTGAACATCCATAACTTTTTCTTTCTTTTTTGAATTGATATTAAGGTTTGTGACCGATATGCCTACCAAACGAACCGAATTTTTTATCTTTTCTTGAAATAAAAGTTCTTTTACAGTTTCCAATACAAGTGCTTTTTCTTTTATAAATAAAGGCAACGTTTTACTACGTGTTTGTTGCGTAAAATCGCTGTATTTTATTTTCAAAGTTATGGTTTTTCCCGCAACTTTTGATTTTTTTAAGCGTTTTTCTATATCATTGGCAATGCCATCTAATTGTTTTAGCAGAAAAACTTCAGAAGTTAAATTGGTTGTGAATGTATGTTCTGCAGCAATTGATTTGCGTATTCGATTAGGTTTTACTTCGCTATTATAAATACCTCTAACAATATTATAGTAGTGTGAGCCTGAAGATTTAAAATTTTCGACTAGAAAATCTTCCGATTTTAATTTTAAATCCAACCCATTAAAAATCCCCATATTTCTCATTTTTGTTGCTGTTACTTTACCAATTCCATAAAATGTACCAATGGGTAATTTTTCAAGAAATGGTATGATTTCTTCGGGTGAAATGGTTTTTTGTCCGTTAGGTTTGTTAATATCTGATGCAATTTTAGCCACAAACTTATTGGATGAAATACCAGCAGAAGCACGCAAACCAACTTCAGTAAAAATACGGTCTCTAATTTCAAGAGCAATTAAAGTAGCCGATGGATTGTTTTTTTTATTGCTAGTCACATCCAAATAAGCCTCATCTAGCGATAAGGGTTCAACCAAATCTGTATAATCATAAAATATTTTACGAATTTGCTTTGATATTTCGGTATAACGCTCAAAACGTGGTTTCACAAAAACTATATGTGCGCATTTTTGACGTGCTTGATAGCCACTCATAGCTGATTTGATGCCATATTTACGAGCTTCATAACTAGCAGCAGAAATAACGCCTCTTTTTCCTCCGCCACCAACTACAAGAACTTTACCAACTAAAGATGGATCGTCCATTTGTTCTACAGATGCATAAAAAGCATCCATATCTACATGTATGATTTTACGTTGGTTTTGGGACATTTTTAGAGATTCAGTTTAAAACGTTAATTCGAACTCCAAATGTAATAAATTATACTTAAAATTATTGGGTTGAGAATTTGTTAAATTATTCTGTACATTTAATTATTCACACTATAATTCAAAGAAACGATGTGGCATTATAACGCTATTTAATCTGAATAGTTCTCCAAAGCCAATTTTAAAATTTCTACAGCGCGTATTAAATCTTCTTCTTTAAGCACGTAAGCAATACGAATTTGGTTTTTGCCTGAACCCTTTGTAGAGTAGAAGCCACTAGCAGGCGCTACCATTATTGTCTGATTATTGTCATTAAATTTTTCTAATAACCATTGTGCAAAATGATCGGAATCTTTAACAGGTAATTCAACGATACAGTAAAATGCCCCTTTTGGCGTTGCTACTTTTACACCATCAATTTTTTGCAATTCGCTTATTAAGGTATTCCGTCTGTCTTGATATTCTCCTAAAACATCGGTAAAGTAGGACTGTGGTGTATCGAGTGCTGCTTCACTAGCAATTAATGCATATGTTGGTGGACTTAATCGCGCTTGAGCGTATTTTAAAACTGTAGCAATTAATTCTTTGTTTTTAGAAACTACACAACCAATTCTAGCGCCACACATACTATATCGTTTTGAAACTGAATCTATTAAAATTGCGTATTGATCCATACCATTTAGTTTCATAACAGAGTTATGTTCCAAACCATCGTAAACAAATTCGCGGTAAACTTCATCGGCAATTAAAAAGATATCGTGTTTTATAACAATTTCTTTTAATTTTAAAAGCTCCTCTTTGGTATATAAATAACCGGTAGGATTACCTGGATTGCATATAATTATTGCTTTAGTTTTTGGGGTGATTTCTTTTTCAAATTCCGATATATCTGGTAAAGCAAAACCTGTGTCAATGGAAGATACTATTGGCTTTACAGTAACACCATTTGCCGTTGAAAATCCATTGTAATTTGCGTAAAAAGGTTCTGGAATGATGATTTCATCACCAAAATCGGTTATGCTTCCAATGGTGAAAAGTAAGGCTTCAGAACCACCAGTTGTTACAACAATATCATCTGCTTTTATAGTTATATTATTATTGGAATAATATGACACTAACTTTTCTCTATATATTTCCGATCCTTCTGAACGCGCATAAGATAGGACTTTAATATCTGCATTTTTTACTGCATCAATAGCGATGCTTGGCGTTTTGATATCTGGCTGACCTATATTAAGATGAAATACTGAAACGCCTCTTTTTTTGGCATTCTCTGCAAATGGCACCAATTTACGTATTGGCGATTGAGGCATATTGTTTCCTTTGTTGGATATTTTTGGCATAATTTAATGTAATTTATTGTTTTACAAAAATGCAAAATTATTACTGATTTTTTTCATCAATATATAATTATTTTTAAGTTAAAGTATGTTAAAATAAATGATGTATTTGAAAAATATATTAAATTTATAATACACAACTCATCAATGCTTAAAAAACAACTTCTTACTTTATTAACTTTTTTTATCCTTACTAATTTGCATTCGCAAAGTAATTTTAGATTAATTAATAACATTAAAAAAGAAACTGTAAAATTTAAGTTAATCAATAACTTAATCATTATTCCAGTTAAAATTAATGGTAAAGATTTGAATTTTTTATTAGATACTGGTGTAAGTCATTCTATATTATTCAATGTATCTGCAAATGATTCTTTAAAATTACGTGATGCAAAAAAAATTAAAATTAAAGGTTTGGGTAATGGCAAACAATTTAATGCTTACGAATCTAAAAATAACTTATTTCGCTTAAAAAATATTGTGTCACCCAATTTTAGATTGTTAATAATTTTGGATGAAGAGTTTGATTTTTCGTCACGTTTGGGCATAGATGTTCATGGTATTATAGGGAGTGACTTGTTTGAAAATTTTACAGTTAAAGTGAATTATTCTTATCGTAAACTTGAATTCTATAATCCTGATTTATATGTGTATGAAAAATGCAAGAAATGTCAAGATTTTCCATTGGTATTTCAAGGAAAAAAACCATACATACATTCTTTAATATCATCAAAAGATAAAATGACACCAGTTAAATTACTAATTGACTCAGGCTCTAGTGATTCTATTTGGTTGCATGAAGAGAGTAAAGATGAAATACAAATACCAGATAAGTTTTACAAAGATTTTTTGGGAAAAGGACTTAGTGGTAATATTTTTGGTAAAAAAGCAAAGTTAAAAAAGTTAGAAATTGGTTCTTTTAATTTTGAAAACATGATAGCTGTTTATCCCGATTCATCATCATTTAATTATAATAACTTAAAGTATAAACGAGATGGTGTTTTAGGAGGTGAAATATTAAAACGATTTCATATAATTTATGATTATAAGCATAAAAAAGTGACTTTTAAGAAAAATAGGAAATACTATAAATCCATTTTTTACTATGATAAAAGTGGCATGGATATAATTCATGACGGGAAAGTGTTAATTAAAAAATACAATCCAAAAATAATTGTAAAAACAAATTCCGTTGGAAGTGTAACTGAAGAAGTAGCTATGTACAATTATTCATTCGAAAATTCTTTTATCATATCTAATATTAAAAAAGATTCTCCAGCATATAAGGCTGGTTTAAAAGAAGGTGATGTTATTATAAAATTAAATTATAATGCTGTTTATAATTTAAACCTGCAAGAGTTAAACTCAAAGTTATCGGGAAATGAAGGCAAGCGAATCCATCTTAAAGTAGAACGCAATGGTGTTGTTTTAAAATTCAAATTTAAGCTGATAGATTTTTTATAAACTTAAAGAATGTGTATAATTTGTTAATAACACGCTGTAGAATAATAACAGCCTTTAGTTATTGATTTTGTAAATTTGTTGCATAAAATATATAAATATGTCAGCAATTCAACAATTAGAAAATTTTTCAACACAAGTAAGACGTGATATCGTACGTATGGTTCATGATGTTCAATCTGGTCATCCAGGTGGATCATTGGGATGTGCGGAGTTTTTATCTGTATTATATCAAAAAACACTCACACATTCAACAGATTTTAAAATGAATGGCGTAGGAGAAGATATTTTCTTTTTATCCAATGGCCATATTTCACCTGTTTTTTATAGCGTTTTGGCGCGTAGTGGTTATTTCCCTGTAAAAGAATTAGAAACGTTTAGAAAATTAGGTACTCGTTTACAAGGACATCCTACAACTCATGAAGGTTTGCCTGGCATTAGAATGGCTGCAGGTTCTTTAGGACAAGGTATGTCTGTTGCAATTGGAGCGGCTCAAGCTAAAAAACTGAATAACGATTCGCATTTAATTTATTCACTTCACGGTGATGGTGAGTTGCAAGAAGGTCAAAATTGGGAAGCAATAATGTATGCTTCTGCAAATAAAATAGATAATTTAATTTGTACCATTGATTATAACAAAGCTCAAATTGACGGTTCTACAGATGATGTATTAACGCTAGGTAACTTAAAAGCAAAGTTTGAAGCGTTTGACTGGTTGGTTATTGATGTATTGAAAGGGAATGATGTTGCTAGTATAATTGATGGATTAGAGAAAGCTAAGAACTTATCTGGTAAAGGTAAGCCAGTTTGTATTTTGTTACATACCGAAATGGGCAATGGTGTTGATTTTATGATGGGGTCTCATGCTTGGCACGGAAAACCACCATCTGATGAACAACTAGCGTCTGCATTGGCTCAAAATGAGGAAACCTTAGGGGATTATTAATAGTTATTGTTGATATACTAATGTTGTGCATCATAAAAAACCAACTCAAAATAAGGTAAATATCAATAACAAAAAAAGAACTCAAAAAAAAATGAAAAAATTTTTACTGATTATTATTTCAATCACTTTATTTTCTTGCGGAACAAGACGAATAACAATTACACCTGAAAAAT
>JAZGEV010000022.1:0-40426 GCA_036478895.1 Flavobacteriaceae bacterium
GATTTTTTATATTTTTATATTGTATTATCTAGTTTCCGTTAACGACAATATTGTCTAACTGAAATGTTGTTGTAACACCACCATCAGCACCTAAATATTTAAATGCAATATGAACATCACCACTTAAACAAGATAAATCAACATTTCCAGCAGAACCAAAAGAACCATAGCCAGATGATGGACCTGTAGGTAAATTAAGACCGTTAATTAAATACCAAGTTGCTGTAGAAACATCACCAGTAAAATCTGAAGACGCATAAACACTTAGAGCATCACCTCTATAATAACCAACATTTGTATCAAAAGTTAAAATTTCATCTGTAGATGAATCTAAATTGATTGCAGGAGTCACTAACCAAGCTTCCAAAGGATCTTCATTGGTGTTATAAGCACCCATCTGCATGTATCTATTTCCAGAATATGTTCTGTCAATCCAAATATGCGAACCAGCATTTGTATTTACATTAGTCCAACCTAATCCTATTAAATCAGATTCGTCTGTAATACTTTCAAAATCTTGTGAGAATATAACATTAGATCCTCCAGTTGCACCATTAGCACAATCTAAAATTAAGGGGTCACATCTATCTGTTTCTGTAAAATTTAAGTCATCGTATTTATTTAAAATAACAACAGATCTTGCTTCTCTATAATTCTTTGCTAAAATTCCAATAACTGTTCCTTTTTGATCTGGTAAACCAATCGATTTAAAGTTAGAGAAAGTACTTGTCATTAAACCAAAAGTTGCTTCTGTAGCACAATTTAATAAAACACGTTCAGCATCAAAACTATCGCCAGCTTCACCAGCAAATGTTTTACCTAATTCGTTAATCTCAAACTGCATTCCATCTATTTGTACAAAAGTATTCATTGTATCATCATTAAAATCAGTAGGTGAAATTATTTGAGGTACCATTGTTTCCGTCACCGAAGATCTTATAATGTGATTTTCAAAAGCAGCAGATGGAATTCGGTTTATAGTAAAACCTTCACCTTTAATTCCTACTTTATAAACACCTGGTGTTCCGTTTCCTGGCTCACTTTCGTTGATATAACCTGGAGCACCACCTTGACTTCCGTCTAAATAAGTGACACTTAAACCAGCCATTTTAATATAGATTTTCCTTCCTACATTGTATGTAGTGTGTAAAGAACCTTGATCTATGGTTATTTCTAAACCACCCATTGGGTTTTCAGAAGCATCTTGTACAACTAATTTTTTGTAAAAGTTACCAGATGTGTCATCTGATACAACGTAAGCAGGTATAATAACAGGACTGTTTACATCAAAAGTATAAACTAATGTTGATGGGTCATATTCATCATAACCTTGAATTAAAGCATTTTTAACAGCGCTAAATGGCGATGTAGAAATGTCATTATCTTCTTGAATTACTTGTGGTGTGTCAAAATCTTTATCATCAACACAGGCAGTGAAAGTTCCTATTACTAATAGGATACTTAAAGTTATTTTAATAATTGTTTTCATAATAGTGTATTTTATTTTTAATTAGAATCGTAAGTATAAATTTAAATAGTAGGATGCTTTGTTTCCGTACCAATATTTTGAACCAAAAGTTGGTGTTGTAAGTGAGCGATCTTCTTGAAGTTCTATAAAGTTTGCTTTACGAGCTTGTTCAAATCCGCCAGTTTTATAATCTCTATTAAGTACATTGCTAATATTAGCAAAAACACCAATATATTTATCGCCTATTTTCCAAGATTTTCCTCCAATTACATTGACTAAAAAGGCAGAATCAAATTCCTCTTGCGTTAAGATATTATCAACATCCTGTTGCGTTACAGCGTTACCTGTTTGTGGGTTTACTAGTAAAGCGCCATCGGTACCTTTGTAAAATTGATCGGTACGCGTAATACGAGACACATTAATAAAATTGTCTGTAATGTAATTTGCATTAGTTGCAAACCACCAATAATTAGGATCGCGATATTCAAAACCTAAAGAATACGCTTGTTGCGATGTTCCTCCAGTTTTAAGACCTCTTAAATAAGTAGTGCCATAATCAATTAATCCTTCTAAAGATCCAGTTTCATTACTATTTTCACTAGTTAAATATAAATGTGGATTGTTGTCATATTTAAAACTTCCTACCGATGCAACGCCTGTTAATTTAATAGTTGGTGTTGCTTGAACTTCCATACCAAATTCAAACCCCATATTTTTCTTATCAACACCAGTTGTTATTTCACCAACAAAATCAGATGAAATAGCTTCATTGTTTGTGTCAGTTCCTGCTAAAATTCCTTCAGCATAATAAAAGGCAGTTTCAACCCCATCTTTAAATCCAGTCATATAACCTGTTAAACGCGCTTTTACACCAGGACCTCTATATATATAACTTGCATCATAAGAAGCTATTTTTTGACTTGTAATGTTTGGTACAATAAAATTATTAGCTCTTGAATTTGCAAAAGTACCTCTTATAGAAGGTGCAACAGACAACAAACCTGCATTAACATTTAATAAATGACGACCAGTTAATTTATAAGTTAAACCACCTTTAAAGCTTAAGTCATTAAATACTTGTTCATCACTTTTTCCAAGAGAATTATTTAAGTAAGTTCCGTTTCTATACAAACCTTCTTTTTGATGTTTGGTGTTTGAAAAATTACCAGACACAAAGAAATCTACTTTATCATATGCAAATTGCAATTGTGCAAAAGCATCTGCATTTGAAGAATTGATGTTGTAATTGTAATTAAAACGATCTCCTTCTTTTATTTTTCTATTTGGATTGTCAAAATTGTATTGCTCTTCATCAGAATTTAAAGCAGCAAAACCATCAATATCTAAATGAAATTCAGAACCTAACAAATCCAACATACTTGCAAAATTTTCAGAATTTAAAGTACTGTAATTCAAACGACCATTCAACGTAATATTGTCTGACAATTCCGTTCTTAAATTTGTATTAAAAGTAGTAGTTGTATCGTCATTACGATCTTCATATAAATAATAATCAGCATTTCCTGGATGCGTATCTGAAGAACTAAACGCTCTATTGTCATCATAAATTTTTTGCCAGTTTATCTGTCCATTGTTTTGAAAACTAGTTAAGTTTAAATAATAATCTCCAAAGTTTGGATCATCTGGATGTGATAAAGCATAACTAGGTAATTTTTTATAATAAGTTGGATCTGGATTGTTAGCCTTGTAATATCCAATACGGCTATTACCAATACTTCCAGTTTGATAAGCAACATTAGTATTTAAAGTTGTGTTATTGCTAATTTTCCAATAATGACTTAAAATAGCTAAGGGTTCTTTAATCTCTTTCATACGTGAATTCCTATTTTCACCTTCTTGTTTTCCCCAATACGAATTGTATTTTAAGCCTTTTAAATCATAAACTTCTTGCGTATTTGGCGATGATTTTCCACGACGGTTTGGCGTATACAATGCCGTTAAATTAAAACTGTGCTTGTCGTTAATTTTCTTTTCAGCCGATACATATGCGGACCAAGCATTATAAGAACTTCCTTCGTGATAACCTTCTTGCGCATAACGGTACGATGTAGATAGGCTAAAAGCCCATCCTTTTTCACTCATACCAGTATTGTGTGTTAGCATTGTTCTACCTGAATAATTACGATTGGTAGACGCAGCAGAAATACGAGTTCCTTTCCGTTGATCTGATGCTCTGGTGCTTATAGAGGTAGATCCTAAAACGCCACCAAAAGTTTGTTCAGCAGGTGCTAAACCGTTAGCAAATTCTTGATTTCGTAAAACATCATTCAAACCGCCCCAATCACTCCATTGCGGTCTTCCATTAAATACTTTGTTCATTTTAATACCATTCATTAAAACGTGAGCATTTTCTGAATCATAACCTCTTGCTCTAAACCAAGGAAAGTTAAATGCCGCTGCTCTAGAGAAGACATCTTTTGAGGATTGTAATAATCCTGCTGTATTGTCTGCAGCACCTTCATCGTCCGATAATTCATCGTCCGATAGCGAAATAGTACTGTCCGCTTCATCAGTTTGGAAATCTTTGTATAACATAATCGTTTCTAAATCCACAGCAGTTGCAGTTATATTAACTGGAAAATTTTGTGTTTCGAAACCTTTTAAGAAAACACGTACAATTTGTTTTCCTAAGGGAACATTTTTCAATTCAAAAGTACCATTTGTGGTGGTTTTTTGAGAAATTGTTGTTCCTACAACAGAAACCGTTACATTAGACACTGCTTTTTGAGAGACAGAATTAACCACTTTTCCTTTAACAGATTGCGCAGTTAGCCCATAAAAAGAAAAGAGTCCTAGTAAGGTTGCAATAATAATTTTTTTCATGTGAAATTGTATAATTA
This sequence comes from Flavobacteriaceae bacterium, assembly GCA_036478895.1. GTDB lineage: Bacteria > Bacteroidota > Bacteroidia > Flavobacteriales > Flavobacteriaceae > S010-17. The sequence continues at coordinate 4,330 of JAZGEV010000022.1, forward strand.
ATAATGGTGCAAAAATACTGATTTTTATACGTTTTAAGTGTTAAAATAGTAGAATAGAAGACCTATTTATCAACATAAATAATAAAAACAATAAAATTTAACATTATTTTTATGTTGCGCTAAGTATAATAAACAAATAATCTTTAATTTAGCATCGTCTTAAAAAACTCCCATATGAAAAATATAAAATTATATTTAGTGTTATTTGTAATTGTATTTGTTACGTCTTGTGGTTCAAAGAAAACAACAGCACCTTCAAAAGGTACTGCGAATTCAAAAGAATTTCAAATAAGAACTGTTGCATTCTATAATTTAGAAAATTTATTTGACACCATTAACGATCCAACAAAAATGGATGAGAAAAGTCCAATTATGGATATGCAACCTAAAAATAGAGGAAAAGCTTATATGGCCAAATTGGATAATATGGCTAAAGTTTTATCTGAAATTGGTGTTGAAAAAGCAAATACAAGTCCTGCAATTATAGGTGTATGCGAAATTGAAAACAAAAAAGTTTTGGAAGACTTGATTGCACATTCATTATTAAAAAGTAAAAATTACGGTATCATTCATTACGAATCGCCAGATGGTCGTGGAATTGATGTGGCACTTTTATATCAAAAACGCTATTTTAAACCAATGAATCATAAATCGTATACTTTGGAATTAAGTTCTGGTTATCCAACAAGAGACCAATTAATGGTTGCAGGTTTATTGGATGATGAAGTGGTTCATCTTATTGTAAACCACTGGCCTTCTAGAAGAGGTGGCGAACAAAAAAGTCGACCATTTAGAGAAGCTGCAGCAGCATTAAATGTAAAAATCATCAACGAAATTAAAGAAGAATACCCAAATCCAAAAGTGATTATTTTGGGTGATTTAAATGATGATCCTATTAACACAAGTATTAAAAATGTTTTAAAGGCGAAGTCTAAAAAAGAAGGCTTAAAAGATGACGAAATATACAATCCAATGGAAGATATGTTCCGTAAAGGTTTAAGTACGTTGGGTTATAGAGATAACATCAATTTATTTGATCAAATTTTATTAACATCTCCTTTAGTTACAGCTAAAAAAGAATATGCTTCCTATAAATTATTTAAGGCTAATATTTTCAATCCTCGCTATTTGACAAATAAAGCAGGTCGATATAAAGGTTATCCATTTAGATCTTGGTCTGGCGCAAATTTTACAGGTGGTTATAGCGATCATTATCCTGTTTATATTTATTTATTGAAGGAAAAATAGTTAAAATATTGACGTTGTAGTCAGGGTTTCACTCAAAGTGAAGCCCTGACTTTTTTACGTTATTCATATAAAACCATTTGAAAAAACAAGAATACATAGAGGTTTACGGTACGCGTGTCCATAATTTGAAAAATATTGATATCAAAATACCTCGCAATCAATTGGTTGTAATCACTGGTATAAGTGGTAGTGGAAAATCATCTTTAGCTTTTGATACTATTTATGCCGAAGGACAGCGACGTTATATTGAAACTTTTTCGGCTTACGCCCGACAATTTTTAGGAAGTCTAGAACGACCAGATGTCGATAAAATTGATGGTTTGTCACCAGTAATTGCCATAGAACAAAAAACAACCAGTAAAAGCCCAAGGTCTACTGTTGGAACAATCACCGAGATTTACGATTTTTTAAGATTGTTATTTGCACGTGTTGGTGATGCTTATTCGTTTGAAAGTAATGAAAAAATGGTTTCTTATTCCGATGAGCAAATTCATGATTTAATTGCATCCGATTACGAAAATAAAAATATAAATATTCTAGCGCCAGTTATAAAATCACGTAAAGGACATTATAGAGAATTATTTGTGCAGATTGCCAAGCAAGGTTTTGTACGTGTTAGAATAGATGGAGAAATTCAAGAAATTGAAAAAGGAATGCGTCTTGATCGATATAAAACTCATGATATAGAAATTGTAATTGATCGGTTAAAAGTTGAAAAGAAACAAGAGACTAAAGACAAGAAACAAGACCAAGACATTTCCAATAAAAGTAAACGCCTTTCCGAAGCTATAAATACTGCCATGTATCACGGCGAAGATGTGTTGATGGTTGTTGCTCAAAACGAAACAAAGGCACGATATTTTAGTCGAAATTTAATGTGTCCAACAAGCGGAATTTCATACCCAAAACCGGAACCAAACAGTTTTTCGTTCAATTCTCCCAAAGGCGCTTGTCCAAAATGCAATGGCCTAGGGAAAGTGAATGAAGTGAGTATCGATAAAATTTTCCCCAATAAAAAATCATCCATTAATAATGGTGGAATTGCACCTATTGGCGAAACAAAGAATAGCTGGATTTTTAAACAGCTTAAACTAATTGGTGAACGCTTTAAATTTACTTTGGACACACCAATTGAAAAAATTCCAAAAAATGCCATTGAAGTTATCTTGAATGGAACCACAGAAAGTTTTGATTTGGAAAGCAAAATAATGGGCGTTACAAGGAATTATGAAATCGATTTTGAAGGTATTACTAATTTCATAACCAATCAATTTAAAGACAGTCAGTCAACGTCTATAAAACGTTGGGCAAAAGGTTTTATGAATGAGAATACCTGTACAAGTTGTAATGGAGCTCGTTTACGACAAGAATCGCTTAATTTTAAAATAGAAAATAAAAACATCAGTGATTTAGCGCAGATGGATATTGTAGCGCTTGCTAATTGGTTTGAAAACATAAAATTATCAGACAAACAACAAATAATAGGGACAGAAATTTTAAAAGAAATTAAAACCCGAATCCAGTTTTTACTTGATGTAGGTTTGGATTATTTAAGTTTAGACCGCAGTTCAAAAACATTATCGGGTGGCGAAGCACAACGGATAAGATTGGCAACTCAAATTGGATCGCAATTGGTTGGTGTATTATATATTCTTGACGAGCCAAGTATTGGTTTACATCAACGTGATAATCAAAAATTAATAAATTCGCTTACACAATTACGCAATATTGGTAACTCTGTTATTGTAGTAGAACACGATAAAGAAATTATGTTGGAGGCAGATTATGTTATTGATATCGGTCCAAAAGCTGGAAAAAATGGTGGAGAAATAATAAGCCAAGGCACACCAAAACAACTTCTAAAAAGCAAGACCTTAACAGCCGATTATCTAAACGGAACTAAGTCTTTTGAAATTCCTAAAAAACGAAGAAAAGGAAACGGTAAAAAAATAGTCCTTAAAGGCGCAACAGGAAACAATCTTAAAAATGTAAATATTACGGTGCCATTAGGAAAAATGATCTGTGTAACGGGCGTTTCGGGAAGTGGAAAATCTACATTGATTAACGAAACCTTATATCCAATAGTTAATAAACATATTTATAGAGCTGTTAAAGTGCCAATGCCTTACAAATCCATTAATGGTTTGGATCATATTGATAAAATTATTGACATTAATCAGTCGCCAATTGGTAGAACACCGCGCTCAAACCCTGCAACATATACCGGTGTTTTTAGTGAAATTAGAAGTTTGTTTGCCAAAACACCAGAGGCGTTAATAAGAGGATATAAGCCAGGCCGATTCTCGTTTAACGTGAAAGATGGTCGTTGTGAAACTTGTCAAGGTGGCGGCGTGAGAGTGATAGAAATGAATTTCTTACCAGACGTTCACGTGGAATGTGAAACCTGTATGGGAAAACGATTCACACGCGAAACTTTAGAAATTCGTTACAAAGGAAAATCTATTTCCGATGTGTTGAATATGACAATTGATGAAGCGGTTCCGTTTTTTGAACGCATCCCAAAAATTCATAAAAAATTAAAAACAATAAAAGACGTTGGCTTGGGTTATATTACACTAGGTCAGCGATCTACAACGCTTTCTGGCGGCGAAGCACAGCGTATTAAATTAGCAGCAGAGTTGTCAAAAAGAGATACTGGAAACACACTTTATATATTAGATGAACCTACTACAGGATTGCATTTTGAAGATATTAATGTTTTGATGAAAGTGTTAAACGATCTTACAGATAAAGGGAATACAATTATAATAATTGAACATAATTTAGATGTTGTTAAACTAGCAGATCATATTATAGATGTGGGACCCGAAGGTGGAAAAAATGGCGGAAACATACTATTTGAAGGTTCGCCAGAAGCTATGATAAAAATTAAAAAAGGTTATACAGCAAAATATTTAAAAAAAGAGTTAGTTTAGTGTTTTGGTAGTGCGCACAGGTTTTTTTAGAAATAGCTTTAAACCTTCTAGCGTTAATAGCAATTGTGAAAATAACGCTAGAAGGGTTTTAAAAAGTCAAAATAACTAACTTATAATAAGTCGTAAATAAAAGTATGAGTTTGTCTTGAGTGTTCTTAGTTAACATTCAACATTAAAAAAATAAAATTAAAATAATGAAAGATAAAAAAATAAAAGAGAAGTTAAAACAAAAAACGTGGAATGAAATAAAGACCAATGATTCTTGGGCGATATTTAAAATCATGTCAGAATTTGTAGAGGGTTACGAACGTATGAGTAAAGTAGGACCTTGTGTAAGTATCTTTGGTTCGGCTAGAACAAAAGAAGATAATAAATACTACAAATTAGCCGAAAGTATTGGATACGAATTAACCCAACACGGGTATGGTGTAATTACTGGTGGCGGACCAGGAATTATGGAAGCTGGTAATAAAGGAGCACATCGCGGTAAAGGCGTTTCGGTTGGTTTAAATATTGAGTTACCATTTGAGCAACACGATAATCCATATATTAGTCCAGGAAAAAGTTTAGATTTTGATTACTTCTTTGTTCGTAAAGTGATGTTTGTAAAATATTCACAAGGTTTTGTAGTTATGCCTGGAGGTTTTGGAACTTTAGACGAATTGTTTGAAGCAATTACCTTAATACAAACCCATAAAATAGGGAAATTTCCAATCATTTTGGTGGGGACAGAATACTGGAAAGGCTTGTTTGAGTGGATAAAAGCAACCTTATTAAAAGAATTTAAGACAATTAGTCCAAAAGATTTAGATTTAATCCAGTTAGTTGATACCGAAGATGAGGTGATAAATTTCTTGAATGAATTCTATAAAAAATACAATTTGAGTCCTAATTTTTAGACTGCTAGATATAAAAAGTAAGGGTTTCACTTAAAGTGAAGCCCTTACTTTATTTGTGTTAGATTTTTCACTTTAAGTGAAACCCTTACTTTACTAAAATATTGTTATAAAATAAATTGAGATTATAGCCGAAAAAACAAGTCCTACAATTAAAGGTGTTAATTTTTTCTTATCTACATTTTGTTTATTTAAAAACCAAAATATCAATAAACTTATTATTACCATAGCAATTGCTATATATAGTTTAATATTTGAATTCATTTGTGATTTGAATACAAAAAAATAATAGGCTATTAATAATATAAAAGGTGTAAATCTTGATAGTTTTTCCATAATATTTAATTTAATTAATTTTTAACAATTTGCCAAACAATTTTGTGCAGCAAGATTACAGTTACTTGACGCAAAATATTGACCCGCTAACACTGCTGCATGACAAATAATTCCGGGTAAAATTGCTAAATCAAGTGTAGCACAACCTAAATTACCTGCAAGTGAAGCTGAAGTAGCAATACCTATGCAGTTTATTCTTATTGCTTCACAATTACAAGGATCGACTTGTTTTAGAAATAATTTAGATTTTAAAGTTTCTGAAACTATTTTTTCCATGTCAATTTTATTTCTAAATAATTTTGAATTTCATATTCCATTTTTATGTAAGATGAGTAGTCGTTAGTGTCAGAAAAACAAAGAGCAATTGCAAGTTGATTTAATTCTTTTTTATTCAAATCTTCTTTATCTATAAAGGAATTTACTTTTTCAATATCTTTAATTTTTTTGACAGTTAGAATTTTACTGTTTACTAATTCAATAAATTTCACATCCTTTTTCAATTTTTCAATATTATTTACTTCTGTTGTAAATTCTTCTTGAGCACAAGAATACAATAGGATAAATAAAACTAATATTGTTGATCTTAATATTTTCATAATAAATGTTTTTATGTCATTTTTTAATTTATGACGGGTTTATAATTAATTATAGAAATTTAAAATAGTTGCAACTTTTTCGTTATTCCTTTATCAAATATATATATATAACCTAATAAATTCAACTTTTTTTGTAAAAATACTATCGATTTATATAAATAATTTGTTAGCAATTTGCCAAACAATTTATAAATTTCTAGACTAATTAGCATTAAGAGTAAGGGTTTCACTTTAAGTGAAGCCCTTACTTTATTTATGTTAGATTTGAAAATTTACAAAAACAACTTCTGAAAAACCTCTTCAATTTTAGACACTTTTATGACTTCAATATCATAATTATTTTTAGGGAATTTATTATATTTAGAAACAATTATACTTTCAAAGCCTAATTTTTCTGCTTCCAAAATGCGTTGTTCAATGCGGTTTACAGCGCGTATTTCTCCGCCCAAACCAACTTCAGCTGCAAAACAATAATTTTGAGGTATAGGTTCATCTTCGTTGGACGATAATATAGCACAAACAACCGCTAAATCAATAGCTGGATCATCGACTTTAATGCCACCAGCAATATTTAAAAACACATCTTTGGCGCCTAAGCGAAAACCAGCACGTTTTTCTAAAACAGCTAAAATCATATGTAAACGTTTAATGTTATAACCTGTTGCAGAACGTTGCGGTGTACCATATACGGCTGTGCTTACAAGCGCCTGAACTTCAATCATTAAAGGACGCATACCTTCCAAAGTAGCTGCAATGGCTGTACCACTTAATGAGGCATCTTTTTCGGAAATCAATATTTCACTGGGATTTTCAATTTCGCGTAAACCAGTACCAAGCATTTCATAAATACCAAGTTCGGCAGTAGAGCCAAACCTGTTTTTATTGGCTCTCAAAATACGATAAGTATGATTACGGTCGCCTTCAAACTGTAAAACAACATCTACCATATGTTCCAAAATTTTTGGCCCAGCAATACTGCCTTCTTTATTAATATGACCGATGAGTAATACAGGAATACCCGTTTCTTTAGAAAATTTTATCAATTCAGCTGCGGACTCTCTAATCTGTGAAATACTTCCAGGCGAGGATTCAATATAATCGGTATGCAAGGTTTGTATAGAGTCAATAACAACAATATCTGGCTGATGTTCTTCTATTGCTTTAAAGATGTTTTGTGTTTTGGTTTCGGTTAAGATTAAGCAATCGCTGTCCAATTGATTTAATTTAAATCCTTTTATTGATAAACGTTCACCACGCATTTTAATTTGATGCTGACTTTCTTCACCAGATACATACAATACTTTTTGAGGAATTTGTAGTGAAATTTGTAAAATCAAAGTCGATTTTCCTACACCAGGTTCTCCGCCCAAAAGAATAACAGAACCTTTAACTATACCGCCACCTAGTACATTGTCAAGTTCCTTATTGTTTGTTTTGTAGCGCTCGTCATCCTGATAAGAGATTGCGGAAATTTTAACGGCTTTTGCAACTTTTTTTGTTTTGGTATTTGTTTTCCATTGGCGTTTTTCTTCTTTTTGGATAATTTCTTCAACAACAGTTCCCCATGCGTTACAAGTAGTGCATCTTCCTAGTAATTTTGCATGTTGTGCACCACAGTTTTGGCAGAAAAATTTAGAGTGTTGTTTGGCCATTTTTAATTTAAATTTGAATGGCTAAATTAAGGAAATTAATTCATCTAAGTTTTGTGTTTTTGTAGATTGTTATTTACTTTTAAAAAAAGTCTTTGAAATTTCCAAGCGTTACATTCTCTAAAGAAAATGTAACGCTTGAAAGATTGTTGAATTATATTAATTCCGATTTCGTTTTTTATTCTGCTTGCGATTCATTCTTCGTTTTTTGAATTTAGGACCTCTTTTGTTTTGGTGTTTTTCGAATTTTTCCATTTGCTTTTCAGATAAAACAGCAGCGAAACGTTTTTTAGTTGCAATTTGAGCATCTAATCGCGCCATTTGTTTTTGAAATTTCTCATCCGAAGAAAGTTTATTTCTATCCTCTTTTGTTAATTTGGTTTTGGATCTATGCGCTTTTATTAATTCTAAATTTAGGGCATAGATTTTATCAATTTGACTGTCTGACAAATTGTATTGCAAGGTCATTTTTTTTGTTTTTAATGTGGCTATTTGTTCAGATGATAAATCTGATTTTCCTTGTTTTTGTGCGTTTACAGCAAATGCAGTTAATAAGACCAACGTAATAATTAATTTTTTCATTTTTTTATGTTTTTATTGTTATACTTATATAGGACTCCAGATTGTCCAATAGGTTTAATTGTTTATTTTTTTACTAGAATTTCACAAAATTTTAAATTAATTATTTGAGGTTTTGTTATATAGCTAAGTTTTAGTACTTTTGCAACCGCTTAAAATTTAACTGAATGTTTTTATTTCATAAACTTTTAAGAACTAATTAAATAACTAAATAATAAATATAGTATGGAATCAATGATGATTTATTTTCCAATTGCAGCTGCCTTAATAGGTTTGGTTTATATGTGGATAAAAAAAGGCTGGGTAATGAAACAAGACGCAGGTGATGGTAAAATGAAAGAAATTTCAGACCACATTTATGAAGGTGCTTTGGCTTTCTTAAAAGCGGAATACCGTTTATTAGCGATATTTGTTGTTATTGTAAGTGCTTTACTTGTAGTAGTCTCAATAATTGTACCTTCAACACATTGGTTAATTGTAGTTGCCTTTATTTTTGGCGCATTTTTCTCAGCTTACGCAGGAAATATGGGAATGAAAATTGCAACAAAAACTAATGTTAGAACAACACAAGCAGCTCGTACGAGTTTGCCAGATGCTTTAAAAATATCTTTTGGTGGTGGAACTGTAATGGGATTAGGAGTTGCTGGTTTAGCCGTTTTAGGTTTAACATTGTTCTTCATCTTTTTCTACAACTTTTTTATGGGAGGCGTAGATGGTGCTTTTTCTACAGAAAAAATGACTATTGTTTTAGAAACATTAGCAGGATTTTCATTAGGAGCTGAATCTATTGCATTATTCGCAAGAGTTGGTGGTGGAATTTATACAAAAGCTGCTGATGTTGGAGCAGATTTAGTTGGTAAAGTAGAAGCAGGGATTCCTGAAGATGATCCAAGAAACCCAGCTACAATTGCAGATAATGTTGGAGACAACGTTGGTGATGTTGCCGGTATGGGAGCAGATTTGTTTGGTTCTTATGTTGCAACTGTATTAGCTGCAATGGTTCTAGGAAACTATATTATCGATGTAAATGATATTACTATTTTTAGTAAAGGATTTGGTCAAATAGGACCAATTCTATTACCAATGGCTATTGCTGGTGCAGGAATACTTATTTCTTTAGTAGGAACAATGTTGGTTAGTATTAAGTCAAATGACGCCAAAGCAGCTCAAGTAATGGGTGCTTTAAATAAAGGAAACTGGTTTTCAATTGCTTTAGTAGCAATATCTTCTTACTTTTTAGTGACTTGGATGTTGCCAGAAACAATGAAAATGAACTTCTTTGAATCTAATGGAAATATATTAAAAGATATTACTGCAATGCGCGTGTTTTATGCTGCATTAGTAGGTTTAGTTGTTGGAGCTGTAATTTCATCAGTAACTGAATATTATACAGGATTAGGTAAAAAACCCATTATGAATATTGTTCAAAAATCAGCTACTGGAGCAGGAACAAATATTATTGCAGGTTTAGCAACAGGAATGATTTCAACATTTCCAACAGTAATTTTATTTGCTGCTGCAATATGGTCTTCTTATGCTTTTGCAGGATTTTACGGTGTTGCAATGGCAGCAAGTGCTATGATGGCAACTACGGCTATGCAATTAGCTATTGATGCTTTTGGACCAATTGCAGATAACGCAGGTGGAATTGCAGAAATGAGTGAACAAGATCCAATCGTTAGAGAACGTACAGATATATTAGATACTGTTGGTAATACAACGGCTGCAACTGGAAAAGGTTTTGCAATTGCTTCGGCGGCATTAACGTCGTTAGCTTTATTTGCTGCTTATGTAACGTTTACAGGTATTGATGGAATTAACATTTTTAAAGCACCTGTTTTAGCGATGCTATTTGTTGGTGGAATGGTTCCTGTAGTATTCTCTGCATTAGCAATGAATGCTGTTGGTAAAGCGGCAATGGAAATGGTTTACGAAGTAAGACGTCAGTTTAGAGAAATTCCTGGAATTATGGAAGGAACTGGAAAACCAGAATATGATAAATGTGTAGAAATTTCTACTAAAGCATCTTTAAGAGAAATGATGTTGCCAGGTTTGTTAACTATCGGTTTCCCATTAGTAATTGCATTTTTACCAATGCTATTTGGAATGGATAATTTAATGATTGCTGAGATGCTTGGTGGTTATATGGCTGGTGTTACTGTAAGTGGTGTGCTTTGGGCAATTTTCCAAAACAACGCTGGTGGTGCTTGGGATAATGCAAAAAAATCTTTTGAAGCTGGTGTTATGATTAATGGAGAAATGACGCACAAAGGTTCTGCTGCTCATGAAGCTGCAATTACAGGTGATACTGTAGGAGATCCGTTTAAAGATACTTCTGGACCATCAATGAACATCTTAATTAAATTAACGTGTCTTATTGGATTGGTAATTGCACCAATTTTAGGTGGTCATACCGATGCAAAGCATGTATCAATAGATACAGATAAAAACACGAAACGTATGAGTATTAATACTAATGAAGCAACAAACGTTTTAAATGTTGGTGATTTATTTATTACTGAAACAAAATAAACGATTACCTAATTAAATATAAGAACACCTTGTTAATAAAATTTTAACAAGGTGTTTTTTTGTGGATTACTTTTATTGACTATCTTTGAAATCTAACTAAAACAAAGATCATGAAAAAAATAGTATTCGTATTAGCAGTATTCGCTTTTGTAGCAACATCTTGTAAGAATGATAAAAAGCAAGTAGAAAAACCAGTAACTAAAACAACAAAAACCAAAGTTGTGCATAAAGATGAAGTTACTTGGAAAGGTTATAAGCCAACAGGATCTCATTATGGAACAATTAGTATTAAAAATACAAATTTAAAAATAGCAGATAATGTATTATCTGGTTCTGCTATAATTGATATGGCATCAATAATAAATAACGATTTAAAAGATCCAAAATACAATGGAGATTTAGTAGGTCATCTTAAAGGAAAAGATTTTTTTGAAGTTGAGAAATATCCAACGGCTAAATTTGAAGTTACAAAATCGTCATCAGATAAGTTGAATGTTCATGATGTTGAAGGTAACATAACTATAAAAGGTGTTACTAAAAAAATAAAATTTCAAGGAAAAACAGCTGTTAACGAAAATGGAGATACTGTATTAAGAGGTAACTTTAAAATAGATCGTACAGATTTTGGAATCAAATATAAATCAACTAAATTTTTTGACAATTTAAAAGATAAATTCATCAATGATAAATTTGATTTAGGTGTAAAAATAAAATTAGCTAAATAATTTAATAGTTAAATGCTATCAAGCTCATACGATGACTCAAACTCATTGTATGAGTTTTTTTGCTTTTACCATTAATTAATCTAATATTTTAGTATGAATTCGTAACAAAAGTTACAATTCAAATACTTTTTTCGTGTATATTTAGAGTTTCTAACTAAACTCAAATCTTTAATGAAATACGGATTTATAATAGATAACCGAAAATGTATTGGTTGTCACGCTTGTACTACAGCATGTAAAAGTGAACATGATGTTGCTGTTGGTGTTAACAGAACCTACGTTAAACAAGTAGAAAAAGGAGAATTTCCAAACACACGTAGAATATTTTCGGTCATGCGATGTAACCATTGTACCGATGCGCCTTGTGTGGAAATTTGTCCAGTTGAAGCATTATATACGCGAGAAGATGGTATTGTAGATTTTGATAACAACCGTTGTATTGGTTGTAAATCTTGTATGCAAGCCTGTCCTTACGATGCGTTATATATTGATCCAGATACAAATACGGCTGCAAAATGTAATTATTGTGCTCACAGAATAGAAGTTGGTCGTGAGCCAGCTTGTGTTACTGTTTGTCCAGAACATGCCATTATTGCAGGTGATATGGAAAACCCAGATACGGAGATTTCACATTTATTAGCGCGTCAAGCTGTAAAAGTGAGAAAGCCAGAAAAAGGAACAAAACCAAATTTATTTTATATTGATGCAGATGATGCTTCATTAAATCCAGAGGCAACCGATAAATCGGGTCCAGGATTGTGGAATTCACAAGCTCGTGGTGTTGGTCATTATGCTAAAGCAGCAGAAAAAATGATGCATACAAACGATGATGTGAACTTGTTGCAAATGAGTATAGATAATAATATGCAAGCAGCATATCAGAAAAATGACACTAAAAATCCTAACTATATTGATGTATTAAATGGAAAAGCACGTAGAGTTTATGACACACCAGACAAAGGAATACTTTGGGGTTGGGAAGTGTCTGCCTATGTAATGACCAAAGCAATTGCTGCTGGTGCATTTCTAATCCCGTTTTTAGCAATGGCATTAGGTTATGATGTATCTACAGATGCAAAAATAGCATCAGGGATTATATCTCTTATTTTCTTAGGATTAACAGGATTATTCTTGGTAATGGATTTAGATAGACCAGATCGTTTTTTAAACGTATTATTAAGACCTCAATGGAAGTCTTGGTTGGTAAAAGGTGGTTATATTATCACTATTTTTGGTGGTTTAGTGTCACTTTGGTTAGCGTATCATCTAGGTATTTTACCAAAAGAAAGTATTCAAAATTATGGTGTAACTGATGCAGTACAAAATTCAGGTAATCCCTTATTAAGTGTTGGGAAAATTTATTTATGGATAACCGCTTTCTTTTCAGTAATGCTAGCCATTTATACCGCATTTTTATTCGCGCAAGCAAAAGGACGTGATTTTTGGCAAAGTCCAACATTACCTTTGCATATGCTAGTACATAGTGTAATGGCAGGTGTTGCTATATTTGCCTTAGTAGGATTTTTCATTGATTTAGAAAACTTATTCCCATTCTTTAAAACGACACTAATCATAGCCTTAGTTGTAAATTTATTTACACTAATTACAGAACTAACAATTACGCATCCTTCAAATGCTGCACATACAGTTGTGCAAATGATTACAAAAGGGATGTATAAAAACCTGTTTTGGATGGTTGTTGTAGTGATAGGGAATGTGTTACCTTTAGTTTTATTATTGGTAGCGCCTTCGGCAATGATGTTGATCGTTTCTGCTGTATTTGTCCTAATCGGAATTTACGCAACTGAGAAAATATGGATAGAAGCACCACAAAGAATACCATTAGCATAAAATAAACCTTAGTGAATCTTCTTTTACTTTGTGAATCGTAGTGTAACAACTATCCCGCAAAGGCACACAAAGAACTCACAAAGACACACAAAGAAAAACAAAAGATTATGGGTTACAAAAAACCATCTTTCATAGAAAATATAGCAGAAAAATTAGGAATTATTCCAAATCTGCACAAAGAAAAATACCAAGAATTCGATGGCGATATGCGTCAATTTTCTGACGAAGAAGTCGCAACAATGTACGAGAATTTTCCGCCATCAGATAAATGGGATAATTGGGTAGAATACAATCCAAAAGTTTGGCCAAGAAAAGAGAAAACAACGTATCAAATTGTGCCAACAACTTGTTTTAACTGTGAATCTGCTTGTGGTTTAACAGCTTTTATAAATAAAGAAACACAAGAAGTGGTTAAGTTTGAAGGGAATCCTGAACATCCAGGATCTCGAGGAAGAAATTGTGCAAAAGGACCAGCAACAATAAATCAAGTAACGGATCCAGATAGAATCCTTTATCCGTTAAAAAGAAAAGGGAAACGTGGTGATGGTGAATGGGAACGTATTTCTTGGGATGAAGCTTTAGATACAATTGCTGCACGAATCCGTAAAGCAATAAAAGAAGATAGACAAAATGAAATAGCCTATCACGTTGGTCGTCCAGGACATGAAAAATTCATGAATTGGGTTTTGCAAGGTTGGGGAATTGATGGTCATAACTCACATACCAATATCTGTTCTTCTGGAGCACGATTTGGCTATAATATTTGGTATGGTTACGATAGACCATCACCAGATCACGCAGAAGCAAAATTTATTTTATTAATTTCTGCACATTTAGAATCGGGTCATTATTTTAATCCGCACGCACAACGTATTATTGAAGGTAAAATGAAAGGGGCAAAATTGGCAACAATGGATCCTCGTTTATCAAATACAGCATCAATGTCTGATTATTGGTTACCATCATACCCAGGAACCGAAGCTGCTGTTTTATTAGCAATGGCATTAATTATTCTAGAAGAAGGTTTATATAATAGAGAATATCTAGAAAATTGGACCAACTGGGAAACGTATCTTAAAGCGAAAGGCGTAGACATTAAATTTGAGAATTATATCTCAGAAATGATTAAAGAATATAAAGAATTTACACCAGAATTTGCAGAAAAAGAATCAGGCGTAAAAGCAGAAATGATCATTGAAATTGCACATAAAATTGGTGAAGCAGGTGAGCGATTTGCATCACATAACTGGCGTTCTGCAGGCGCATCAAATTTGGGTGGCTGGGCAGTTGCTAGATGTTTACATTTTTTAACGGTATTAACTGGAGCAGTTGGCGCAAAAGGTGGAACTTCTCCAAATTCTTGGAATAAATTTTCACCAACACAACCAAATCCACCAGCACCGCAAAAGATTTGGAATGAGCTTCATTTTCCAAAAGAATATCCTTTAGCATTTTTTGAAATGAGTCAATTATTGCCACATTTCTTAAAAGAAGGTCGTGGTTATATGGATGTATATTTCTCCAGAGTATTCAATCCAATTTGGACTTATCCAGATGGATTTACTTGGATGGAAATGTTTATGCGTGAAGATAAATTTGGTTTACACACAGCATTAACACCAACATGGAATGAAACCGCTTTTTATGCCGATTTTGTTTTACCAATGGGATTAGCATCAGAAAGACATGATATTAATAGTTATGCTACACACGGTGGAACTTGGGTTGCCTTTAGACAACCAGTTTTACGTGAAGCAGCCAGACGAAATGGAAATCCCGTTGAATTTACCTATGAAGCAAATCCAGGAGAAGTATGGGAAGAAGATGAGTTTTGGATAGAATTATCTTGGCGAATCGATCCAGATGGAAGTATGGGAATTCGTAAAACATTCGAATCACCTTACAGACCAGGAAAGAAAATTACTATTGATGAATATTATCAATATATTTTTGAACGTGTTGATGGTTTAAATGAAAAAGCCAAAGAAGACGGATTTACAGGTGATTTTGCAGCATTAGAATACATGAAAAAGTATGGTGCTTATGAAATTGAAGCAGGAGAATCATACAACATGAATGACAGAGCAGTTTCTGAAGATAAATTGAAAGGTTCGGTTGTTGATCCAGATACTAAGGTTATCCGTAAAAATGGAAAAGATATTGGTGTAATGGTTAATGGAAAAGCAAAAGTTGGTTTCCCAACACCATCGCGTAAAAATGAATTTTATTCACAAACCATGGTCGATTGGAAATGGCCAGAATATGCGATACCAAAATACATAAAATCGCACATTCATCAAGATGTGTTAGATAAAACGAAAGGTGAATACGTTTTAGTACCAACTTTTAGACTACCAACATTAATTCACTCACGTTCTGGTAACGCAAAATGGTTGATAGAAATATCTAATCGTAATCCAATATGGATGCATCCAGATGATGCTGCTAAATGGGGTTTTAAAACTGGTGATTTAGTAAAAATGAATACAGATATTGGTTACTTTATTGATAAAGTTTGGGTAACACAATCTATGAAACCAGGTGTTGTAGCTTGCTCACATCACATTGGTAGATGGAGAAGACCGCAAGATAAAATTGGAAATCGTTGGGCAACCAATACGGTAAATATTGAATCTGATGGGAAAGGTGCTTGGAAGATGAATACGATGTCTGGAATTAAGCCATTCGAATCTGACGATAAAGATTCAAAGCGTATCTTCTGGAAAGATGGTGGCGTTCATCAAAATATTACGCACGCTGTACATCCAGATCCTATTAGTGGTATGCACGCTTGGCATCAACGTGTACGTATAGAGAAACCAGCTGCAGGAGAGAATTATGGTGACATATATGTGGATACGAATAAATCACATGAAATTTATAAAGAATGGTTAGCCATGGCTAGACCAGCGCCTGGACCAAATGGGGAACGAAGACCATTGTGGTTTAAACGTGCTTTTACACCAGATAAATCACCAGGTGGCGCTTATTATATAACTGATGATAAAGAATAATAATTTAATGATACGAAGACTCCAAGTCATCGTATCATTTTTTTTTAAATGTTGCAATTAAAAAATCACCCAAAGAAATAGGCGTAAGCTTTCGAGGAAAAATTGTTTTTTTGAAGATTTCCGCATCGGTATGATAAAATTTTTGCAATTTTAGACCAGAGCGTTCCACATATTTTTGAAAACGATTTTTATTAAAATCAACTACGTGTCCGCCTTCCCAATAATTATCGATCAACAAACCTGTGCCACCTAATGCTTTACCGCAATCTGATGAAGCAGCTTGAGGCGGTACTTTTCCAAGCATCCACCAAAGTCTATTTGCCAATGAAACCATATTGGGTACAGATATTAATAAAACACCATTTTTTTGTAGGCATCGTTGAATTTCATTCATTAAGGGCATTCCCATACGTAAATGTTCTAACACTTCGGTGAGAATAAAACACTCTATAGAGTTATCTTTAAAAGGAAGTTTAGCATCTCTGCCATCTAAATTCACGCGAATATCTGGCGAACCATACTTGTCTAATATTTGCCAGCTTTCATGAGAAATATAATTTTTAAAAGAAGCATCTATACCACCAATTTCGATAAAATTTTTAAAAGGAATATTATTTTTTAAAGCACTTAAGGTTACTTTAAATCGTTTTTCTTTTTCGATATTACTCATAGAATTGATGTTTTATTAAAACAAAGATATTCATTTCGTAAGAATGACCATATAAATTTAAAAAATATCTGTATTTTTGATTTAAGATTGAAATGTATATTTAAAATAAGTAAGTGAATTTAGAAAAAGGCTATTTATATCACATTTATAATCAAGGAAATAATCATCGAAAAATTTTCTTTGAACTAAAGAATTATTTGTTCTTTATGGAGAAAATGAAGATCCATTTATCCCCATTTGTTGATGTTATAGCTTGGTGCTTGATGCCTAATCATTTTCATTTTATGGTGTTGGTTAAGGAGATTGAACTGGTGGAAAAGAGTGATACGATGACTTCAAGTCATCGTATCACTAAGAAAAGAATTCTCAATGATGAAATTGGCATAATGTTGCGTTCTTATACTAGAGCAATTAACAAACAAGAAAAAACAACAGGCTCTTTATTTAAAGCTCACACAAAAGCAGAATGCATCAATTGCTTTAAAGGAAATACACCTTCTTTTATTAGTGATAAAATGACTTCAATTAATTTGATTTCAGAAAAACAATACCCGCAAATTTGTTTTGATTACATTCATCAAAATCCTGTGAAAACAGGAATGGTTAAAACTGCTATTGAATACGAATTTTCTTCGGCAAAAGATTATGCAGGGATAAGAGATAATAAATTAATAAATAAAATAATTGCTTTGGAATATGTTGCTTCATCAAAAAGTCAGGGTTTCACCTTAAGTGAAACCCTGACTACTCAAATAAAAAACCCAGAACTAGATTTAGCCTTGAATTTCGTTGAGAATACCGATAGGAATATATTTTTAACGGGAAAAGCAGGTACAGGAAAAACCACTTTTTTACATAAAATTAAAACGGAATCTTTAAAGCGATTGGTAGTTGTTGCACCAACTGGCGTTGCTGCAATAAATGCCAAAGGACAAACGATACATTCCTTTTTTCAGATGGCGTTTGGACCAATTGTGCCTGGCGTTGTACCAAAGAAATCGAAATTTAAATTTAATAAAACCAAGATTGATATTATTAGATCTCTGGATTTATTAATTATTGACGAGATAAGTATGGTGCGTGTAGATTTACTCGATGGTATTGATCAGGTTTTACGACGTTATAAAGACCGAACTAAGGTATTTGGCGGCGTTCAAGTACTAATGATTGGAGATTTACAACAATTGGCGCCAGTTATTAAACCATACGAATGGAATTTATTAAGTCCGCATTATAGAACACCTTATTTTTTTAGCAGTAAATCTTTTCAAGAAGCGCATGCCATTAGTATAGAATTAAAACATATTTACAGGCAAGACAATGAGGCTTTTATCGCGATTTTAAATGAGATAAGGAATAATAAATTATCAGAATCATCGGCTAAAAAGTTAAATGAACGCTTTCAACCTGACTTTGTGCCTAAAAAAGATGCGGGTTTTATTACATTAACAACACATAACAATAGAGCAAATGCTATAAATGATGCGGCTTTGAATAAATTAAAATCGCATCAGCAAATATATAAAGCATCGGTTAAAGGGAAATTTAATGAATATGCTTATCCAACCCATGAAAAATTAGAATTAAAAGTTGGAGCACAAGTTATGTTCATTAAAAATGATAGTAGTTATGAAAAACGTTATTACAATGGAAAAATAGGAACAGTTACTTTCTTGGATAATGATACAGTTACGGTTCAATGCCCAGATGATGATTTTGAAATAGTAACAACATCCGAAACTTGGGAGAATGTAAACTATTCTATAAACGATGAAACTAAAGAGATCACTGAAAATATTTCAGGATCTTTTGAGCAGATACCATTACGTTTGGCTTGGGCAATAACCATTCATAAAAGTCAAGGCTTAACATTTGAAAAAGCAATTATTGATGCCGAAGCTTCTTTTGCACACGGACAAACATATGTTGCTTTGAGTAGGTGTAAAA
Source organism: Flavobacteriaceae bacterium (assembly GCA_036478895.1). GTDB lineage: Bacteria > Bacteroidota > Bacteroidia > Flavobacteriales > Flavobacteriaceae > S010-17. The sequence continues at coordinate 23,309 of JAZGEV010000022.1, forward strand.
CCTTGGAAGGTATTGTTTTAAAAACCAAAATAAAAGAAAGTAGTATTATCAGTGATTCTAGAGTGTCCGTTTTTACACAAGCAGTCGCCGATAATTTACCTAATGAAGTGGATTTGATAAATTCAAAAAAGAAGTATCAATTAAATTTGATGGATGATTTGTTTAGATACCAAGCATTTTTATATCCAATACAACGCTTATTTAAAATTTATTATGAGAATAAAACAAGTTTAAGAGGTCATATTATTGAACCTTTAAATGAGATTAAAGATATTGGCATTGTTAAATTGATGCAAGTAGGCACGTCATTTAAAAATCAATTGTTAAATTTTAGTACGGATGCAGTTATTCCTGAAGATGATAAAAATATTCAAGAACGTATTCATAAAGGCATTCATTATTTTATTGAACATTCTTTAGAACATATTAAAAAACCATTGAATGCGATTACTTTTTCGTCTGATAATCAATCGGTCAAAAAAGATTTTACTAAACAGTTGGATGCATTGGAGGATTTATTAGCCGTAAAGTTAAGTTGTTTGTACGGGCTGTCTAAAGGGTTTAGTACTAAAAAATATCTAGAATTACGAGCCAAAGCAGTTTTAGAAAAAACGGAACCTTCAAGTAAAAAAGAAAAGAAGAAACGAGCAGATGTGACTTCTACCGAGCATCCTATTTTATTTGATCAATTAAAGAAGTTACGCGATACTTTTGCAAAAACCGAAGATGTAAGTCATTTTCAAATTTTCACTCAAAAATCACTGTTCGAAATGTGTGAATATTTCCCTTTAACCAAACCACAATTAAAGGCCATAAATGGTATGGGAAAAGTACGTGTAGAGAAATATGGTACTAAAATATTGAACCTTATAAATGCCTATTTTATAGAAAATGATGTTGAGCCAAAAGAAGTAAAATATGTGAATTCTAAAGATGTTAAGTCAAATAAGAACACCAAAGAAATTACGCTAGAGTTATTTCAAAAAGGCGCAACACCTTACGAAATTGCGACTGAAAGAGGCTTAACAAAAGGAACCATTGAAAACCACTTAATACATTTTATTCCAACTGGAGAAGTAAAAATAACCGATTTAATATCGGAAAATAAATATAAAGAACTCAAAAAACTGATGCAGAAAATGAAATTTGATAATTTTTCGGATTTAAAAAGTAGGATTGATGATAAGTTTACTTATGGTGATTTAAGATTGGTGGCTGCTGACTTAGAATTGGACAAAAAATAGTATTTTTGTAAAACAACAACTAACTAAATATAAGTAATTAATGAATAAAATATTTCCGTTTTTAAACTGGTTACCACTCGCAAAAAAATCTTGGAAAGATGATATTATTGCAGGCATTACAGGTACAATAATTGTCATACCACAAGCAGTTGCTTTTGCTATGATTGCTGGTTTACCACCAATTTATGGTTTTTATACTGCAATGATAACGCCTATTATTGCTGCTTTATTTGGCTCGTCTTATCATTTAATTTCTGGACCAACAACGGCAATATCTATAGTTGTTTATGCAACTTTAGTGAAGTTAAAACTTAATCCTACAACAGACTTAGAAGCTTTTGTTTCTATGGCATTAGTACTTACATTTTTGGCAGGTTTGTTTCAGTTTATTATGGGTTTATTACGGATGGGAAAATTAGTAAATTTTGTTTCACATTCTGTTATTATTGGTTTTACAGCTGGCGCAGGAATATTAATAGCCTTTAAACAATTAAAACATGTTTTTGGAATTAAAGTACCTCAAGGAAGTACTATTGTAGAAACTGTCACACATATTGGCAAGCACATTTCGGAAACTAATTGGTATGTTTTTATGGTTGCTATAGGCACTTTAGTAATAGCATTAATTATTAAATTTTTAATAAAACCTTTGTCTAGATATTACATGCTTATTGCTATGGTTTTGGGTAGTTTGTTGGCTATTTTTCTTGGTGGCGATGCAAATGGTATTGAAACTGTAGACAACATTCCTTCTAATTTACCACCTTTTAGAATTCCAGATTTAAGTTTTGAAAACATTCAATTATTAAGCTCTGGTGCAATGGTTTTAGCTTTGTTAGGGTTAATTGAAGCAGTTGCTATTGGGCGATCTATTGCGTTACACACACATCAACGTATTGATGGAAATCAAGAATTTATTGGACAAGGATTGTCTAATTTAATAGCAAGTTTCTTTTCTAGTTATGCAGGTTCTGGTTCCTTTACGCGGTCTGGTGTAAATCATCAAGCAGGTGCAAAAACACCAATGTCTGGTATTTTTGCCTCGCTATTTTTAATGGTAGTTTTGTTGCTTTTTGCTAAATATGCTTCTTTTTTACCAAAAGCCGCAATGGGTGGAATAATTTTACTAGTTGGGTATAATCTAATTGATTTTCATCATATAAAACAGGTATGGAAGAGTAGTGGGAAAGAATTAATAGTTTTAGCAATTACGTTGCTTGGAACATTATTTTTTGATCTTGAATTTGCTTTATTAGCAGGTATTTTTACGTCGTTCTTTTTTTATATGGAGCGAACCTCCAAACCAAATATTGCTTCCTTGGCTATGAATAAAGAGAATAGATTAGTGAATTCAATAAGAGATAATGATGCTATAGAATGTAGTAATTTAAAAATTGTACGTATTGACGGTTCCTTGTATTTTGGTTCTATTGAAAAAATAGCCGATTTCTTTTCAAGTGAATATGAAGACGATAACATTCAGCATATTTTAATTGCTGCAAACGGTATTAATTTTATAGATTTAGGTGCTGCAGAATGGCTGACTAATGAAGTATTGAAATGGCAAAAAAATAGAGGCGGAATATATATTGCAGACCTCAAAATTGTAAGTCAGGATGTGTTAAAAAAAGGAGGTTTTATCGAAAAAATGGGACGTGATATTTTCTTTTCGGATAAAAAATCTGCCATTGCTAAAATTCATGAAAAAATTGATACACCTTGTGCTATTAAAGCTTTTGAAGAGTGTAAAATTTAAGAATACTTATCTTTAATCCATAGCAATAAAAACTTATCTTGTGTTTCAAAATAGGATTTTTCTACCGATGAATTATGATACACCAAATCTTTAGTAACCAAAGATTCTAAGCTTCTCCTAACACTTGCTGGAGTGCCTAATTGGTGTGTATTAATGAACTCTTTTCCGTAAGGCATAAACACTTTCTCTTGTTTAGAAACTGCAATTAGCAACTTCCATTGTGTTTTTGTTAGTAGATTCCTGTATTGATAATAGACACCTTCGTTTTCTTTTAAAATGCCATTAATTGTTTCAATAACCAGGGCGTTTGTTATTTTTTTGACACGCTGTGCATAGATGTCGTGACAAAGTATTTGTGTGTAATAAGTATGTGCATCGGTAAAATGAAGAATAGAATCAATGGCATCTTTTGCGATGGTATATTTGTTATTATTAAATTGCCTTTTAATGTAGTCGCCATAAATATTTAGTGGAATACGCTTTAGATTTAAATTTTTCACACTAGCATAAAAGGGTCTTTTTGCATTGTTAAAAATTTCGTGCATCATACTTTGATCACTTCCCGTAAAAACAAACTGCGTATTTTTTAATTGCTGAATGACGGTTCTTAAAATGGCTTCAACATTTTTTTCGGGATAGGTAAGTATTTGTTGAAACTCATCTATGGCAATAACTACTTTTAACTTAAGGTTATCGAGAAACTGCAATAACTGTGGAATTGTTTTTTCTGTATTTTGATGTTGCGATACATCCAAACTTAATTCGGGCACACCTGAAAATTCATTTATTTTAAGGATTGGTCTTAGTAGTTTAATGCTTTCCCAATATTTTTTAGCCACACTTTTTCGTTGTTGCAATGCTACATATATACTATTTGCTAGCTGGTTGGTTAAATCATTTAAATTTTGAGTGGCATAAATATCTATATAAATACAGGTGTATTTTTTCTTTTCGAGATGATGAAAAAGATGTTTTATTAAAGCTGTTTTTCCAACCCGACGTTGCGCAAAAAAGGCAATATTGTATTGATTTTTAATTTGATGAATTAATTGTTTCGTTTCTTCATCTCTATCGCAAAAATAATACGGGCTGTGATAGTTTTTAATTAAAAATGGATTCATGAGTATGTGCTTTTTACAAATATACAACATTTTGTATTATACAAAAAGAATTAAACAAAATGTATAATGCAATTCGTATATTATTTCAAATTTAGAATAACATTTTTATTGTTAAAAGCAAATAGGTTTAAATTTTTATCACGTAATTTTAATTCTAATTTATTAATAATATTACTGCGATGTTTTTCAACGGTTCTTGGAGAAACAAAAAGCATTTCAGATATTTGAGTCGTATTATTTTCTTTGGCAATTAATTTTATAATAGTTAACTCTGATGGTGTTAATAATTTTAGATTTTTCAATTCTTGGTTTGAATATTCTAAAATAGTCCCAAACGATGAACTAAAATACTGTTTATTTAATAGAACCGCCTTAATACACTTTTCTATCTCCGAGAAAGAATCTTCTTTTAATAAAAAGCCAGAAATGTTTAATTGCTTTGCTTGATTGATGAATTCGGTTTCTTTATGATACGATAATAAAATAAATTTTGTACTGCAATTATATTTACAAGATTTAATAACCTCTATTCCAGTTAAATATGGCATTTCTATATCTAATAAGGCAATTTGAGGTTTTAACTTTATTATTAAGTTTAATGCTTCGGTTCCATTTTTTGCTTTACCAATTACGTGGTAACCATTTTCATTTAATTCTTCTTCTAATCCTTTTAATACCATTGGATGATCATCGGCAATTACTATTGTTATATTCTTCATAATGAATGGTTTAGAAGTTTTACTTAATTGGGATTATAAACTCTAGTGTAGTTCCTTTATCAATACTCGATTTAATATGAAAAATTGCGTTTAAAATTCCAGATCTTTCTTGAAGTGTTTTCATACCTAACGAGTGCATGAAAATTGATTTTTTATCCTTTTCAAATCCAATACCTTTATCTATTATTTGTAAAATTATATTTTGTGATTCTTTTTTGATAATTATAAAGCCAACTTTTGATTTGGAATGGTTCTCTAAATTTGTAATTGCTTCTTGGACTATTCTAAATAAATGAACTTCATTTTCTTTAGAAATTAAATTGTCGATATTTTCTATTTCTTGAGTGAAAAAAATTGATGAGTTTTTATCAAATTCATTAATAAGGTTAATTATAGTACTTGTTAAACCAAGTTTTTCTAGAATGGAAGGATGGAGTGCTTTTGTAATTGTTCTCATCTCTTCTAAGGTGCTAGAAGCTAAATTTTCTAATTTTACATTTTTACTTTTAGATGCTTTTCGTTTTAATAACATTAAATTTTGACCTATAGAATCGTGTAAATCTCTTCCTATTCGTTTGCGCTCCTCTTCTTGAGAAATTAATAAATTATGTGTGTATTCTTCCTGTTGTAACTGTTTTGACTTAATAAACCTTCTAGATATATAAAAAAATAAGGTTAAAAAAAATCCAATTATTGATATAAAAATCCAAACAATATTTTTTTTCCTTTCCCTAGATTTCTGTTTTATTAGGGAAATATTGGCTTGCTGAGTTTTAATTTTTTCAATTTTTTTATTAGTTTCATATAGGGTTTGTGCAAAAGCAAACTTTTTTTTAGAATGCTCTTTATTTAGCCTATTTTTATGCTTTGTAAAATTTTTATAATGTTTGAATGCTAATTTTTTTTTACCTAATTTTTCATAAATTTTAAATAAAAGCCTTTCCACCTCAACGAGTCTATCATTTCCTTTTTTAGGATCCATTTTTTCACGAATACCTAAAGTGATTTTTTCTGCGAGTTTATATTTTTTTTTATAATAAGCATTATAGGCTTGAGCAGTTTGGTAATAACTCATTAAAAACGGATTTCCCTTTTGATGTTTCATTTTGAAATCCAATTTTTTTAAATAATCATTTGAAATGGTAGTTTTGTTGTTTTGTGCATAAGTTGAAACTGCAAAAGCGAGTGTTAATGTTTCAACAATTTCTTTAATGTCAGAATTTTTATAATTATTTTTTAAAGCAGCTTTTATGTGATCTAATGCTTCTTTTGGTTGCTCTAAAAATTGAGCATCCATTGCTGCTTTAATATGTGCCATCGCGGCGACTTGTTCTTGGCCTATTTTTGGTGCTAAAGAATAAATTAAGGTTCTTTTTTTAGCAGCTTCTTGAAAAAGTCCATTATCACTATATAATGAACTTAATCCATTATATGTCCAAAGTAAAAACAAAGTATCTTTTTGCTGAGTAAATACTTTTTCAGCTTTATTAAAATAAAAGATACTTTTTGTCATTTTACCTAGTGCGGATGAAGTTTCTCCAGCTTTTAAATAGGCATAAGCAAAATCATATGAACTAGAATCATTTTCTTTTTCAAAAAAAGGAATGGCCTTATTAACTAATAAGTTTAAAGCTTTTTGTTGCTCTTGATTATAAATTTTAGTTTCAATATAAGCTGTGTAAAATTTCCCTATATCTTTAGAATGTGTACAATTTTTTAAATTTGGATAGAAAGCGGCTGCAAGGGAATCTCCTTTTTTAAGATTACTGTTGCTATAAATATAATGATTTAATATTGTATTGGTAAAGCGTAAAGCTTCATTCCATTGCTTATTAATTTGTGATTTATTAATATACTCTAGTAATAAAGATTCGTGTTTATTATTGAATTTTTTATCTAATAACGAATTATAAAGGTACGTTATTTTTTCTTCTTCTGAATTTAAGTTTTCTAAATTTTTCACAATAAAATTAAACTCCAATTGTGAGTATATTGTAGTAGTAAAAATTATAAAAAATAATAATAAAAATCTTTTTATCATTGGTTATAAATAAAATTGAATGTCTTTTTCAAAGATACTAAAAAAATAAGACTGCTTAGAATTATTTAAACAGCCTTACAAAAAACTAACAACTGTCTTTAATTTTTAGAAGCGCTTTGTATTGCGCCTAAAAATAATGCCATCTTTTTCTCTAAATCTTCTATTTTATTATTTTGCGTAGTGTTTGTAGCATTTAATGTATCTAAACTAGTTTCTAAAGTTTCAATACGTTTTAACAACTCTTGCGTTGCACTTACGTTTAGCATAGCAATAGCTTCATAATCTACCGTATGAAAATCATTTACTTCTTTACCATACACAAATACTTTGCCTTGTTTGGTGGTGTTTACTTTAAACCCTTTTTTATTTATTTTTGTAACTTTTAACATTTCTTCTTTATCTGCAAAAATTAATTTTACTTTATCACCTACAATTAAACCTGTTTTTAGATGTATCCAGCCATCTTTTATTTCTCCTAATTTGTAAATATTTGGTATAAAATCAGTCAAGGTTTTAGTAACGGCTTGCGGATAAACTTTATCAACTTGTTGCGCAATTACTTTTTTAATGGTTTTATTTCCCTTTGCAATGGTATCTATTAAACTATAATCTATTATTTCAATTTGAGCTAAGGTTTTTAAATCTTCCTTATTTTTACTAATTCTTTTTATATTTTTAATACGAGAATCACTATAAGCATTAAAATCTTGTGCGGCAATACGTTCTGTAGCTACTATAGAATAGTTAACCGCACCATATGCAGTGCCTGTTGTTCCGGCAAGATTTAAATAGCCAAAACCTCCAGGGTAGGTATGCGTTTGCGAACCACTTACAACTAACTTTGCTTGGGTTGGTGCTGTAGTGCCTATTCCTATATTTCCAGCACTTGTGATGATCATTCTTTCCGTACCATCTGTTCTAAAGTGTAATGGAGTAGTGTTAACTGAATTCATATAAATCTCACCCGAATTGTGTTGCATAAATCCATAACCCGTGGCATCTTTATGACCAAAATTAGCGTAGGTATTATTTAAATCACCTTCATCAATTTGTGCAGAAGTTGTTTTTATGAAGCCATTAACTTCTAGTTTTCTAGAAGGTGTTGTAGTGCCTATTCCTATATTTCCTGCATTCGTAATGTGCATTCTAGATATTGCGTTTGTTCTAAAATTAATAGGATGGTCACTCCAAGTACCTATAGTGAATTGATTTGCGGTACCTGAAAAACCAATTCCATCAGCACCAATAATCCCTCTTACATCACCATCACTATCAAACCATTGTGAAAACGCAGCAATATTTGGTGTAGGGTCATTATTTTTAAGGGTTTGTAAACTCGAAAAAGGACCCTCAATATGTAATTTGGTTGTTGGTGTAGTTGTTCCAATACCAACATTGCCTGTATTGGTGCTATACATATCATTACCAGCAATAGTCCAGTCATTATCATTTGGTGGCGTTACTGGCGTTTGCCATGTTGCATTACCAGTAGCATCACTTGTTAACACTTTGTTTGCAGCTTGATTGCCATCTGTTAATTTAAGACTACCCACTACATCTAAAGTAGCGTCTGGTGAAGTATTATTTATACCTACATTACCATTCATATCAATTAAAAATGAATTTGTAGTAGCGGTAGATGCAATAGAATTAATAATTATTGTAATTGCCATATCACCATTTGGATTAAAATTTGTGCTTCCATCTGCATAGGGGTTTGATGTATTAAAATTAACACTTAATTGATCTGGTGATGTTGTGTTTGCTACAACTGCCAAAGTATAAACTTGCCCTTGAATAAGTAAACCTTGATTATTATTAATAATAATTGCAGGTTGGTTTACTAGAGTGTTACCTGGGTATGGTTGGGGAGCTCCTGTTCTTTGTGATGTTGCTATTAGCGTACCATTTGTGCCAACACCTTCATAAATATAAAATGCCCATTCTGTATCTAAAACAGTTCCAGAATTAACTATTAAACGATACATTAAACCTGCTATTCTCCCTGTACTTTGAGCTGTAAATGTTTGATATGTATCCGATGGGTTAGATGTAATAATTTGTGAACCACCATTACTTGCAACATTATAGATTGTAGAATAAACCGAAGTATTAAACGTGAAAACAGGGTTTTCTACACCAAAAGCATCTATGGTGTTTGTATTTTTAATACTAAGTTGCTCTGTTGGTGTTGTTGTGCCTATTCCTACATTACCTGTATTGGTGCTATACATATCATTACCAGTAATAGTCCAGTCATTATCATTTGGTGGCGTTACTGGCGTTTGCCAAGTGGCATTACCAGTAGCATCACTGGTTAATACTTTGTTTGCAGCTTGGTTACCATCAGTATATTGAAAAGTACCTACTACGTCTAAGGTAGTATCTGGTGTCGTGTTATTAATACCTAAACCTGTATTTCCATTTTTTAAAATAGTTAAGGCATTGCTTTTTGTAGCATAAGTAGCACCATTACCTATACTAAATAAGCGGTCGGAAGCATTGAAAGCGGTTGCAGAATTTGGAGTATATGTTTCTGAATTTAGACCTACAGTAGTTTCTGCATAAGAAGGAGCAGCTGTACGACTTCCTAAAGCTGTAGATGCGTTACCTGATGCAGTGTTATATTCTCCCATACCAGTTGCAAAATCTCCTGAAACATATGAACCTCCGCTAGCAAAAGAATAATCTCCAATGGCTTGTGAAATAAAACCAAAAGCAGTAGATGTATAGCCAGAAGCAACTGTATTGAAACCAAATGCAACTGAATGATCACCTAAGTTAACCTCATTCCATTCGCCAGTACCAACAGTACCATCATAAGTACCTGCTCTAAAAGCACCTTTGCTTTTGTCAAAGAAAAATTTATTGATTATTGCTGGAGTAGATTCATCTAAACTGGTACTACCAAATACAAAGTCATCTGTATGTATAGCAGTTGTATTTTGCACCACTCCGCTGATGCTTTGAAATTCTCCACTAGAAGTTAAACTGTTCCAAGAGCCTCCTTTGTAGAACCAAAAACCAATAATAGCATCAGTTTGATATATTAACAAACCTTCTGCCGGTGTAGTAATTGCATTACGCTGTATTTGTGTCATCCGCGGCACTAAAATCCCACCATCGGTAGCCACAATATCCAACTTTGCAGAGGCGTCTGGTGTTGTTGTGCCAATACCTACTTGGGCATTTAAACTTGTAAAAAAAAGTGATATTGCTATAATTAAAAGTAGTTTTTTCATCTTAAGGTGTGTTTTTATTTTTTAATATCCAATTGGTTAAAGAATTTGTTTTTTTGGATAAATTTAATTTTGTTATAATATTACTACGATGTTTTTCAATGGTCCGTTCAGAGCAATTTCTTTCAATTGCAATTTCTTTAGACAATTTGCCTTTCTGTATAAATTGGAAAATGTCATATTCGGTTTTAGTAAGTTTGTTTTGTATATGCTGTAATTGCATTGTTATAAAGTATGGTTGCAAATTGCAAATAAATAAGTTTTTACACAATACGTAGTACTACGTAATTTCTACGTGGTACTACGTAGCTAAATTTTATTTTTTACAAGGTAAATTTTAATTACTTTTGTATTTCAAAATAAAAAACAATGTACGGATCAATCAAAGAACATTTACAACAAGAAATACAAAATATAAAGGACGCAGGTTTATATAAAACAGAGCGCATAATTACCACATCACAAGACGCTGTAATAAAAGTATCTACAGGTGAAGAGGTTATTAATTTCTGCGCTAATAACTACTTGGGATTATCTAACAATAAAGACGTAATACAAGCAGCAAAAGACACCATGGATACACATGGTTTTGGCATGTCATCCGTACGTTTTATTTGTGGAACGCAAGATATTCATAAAAAATTAGAGACTAAAATAGCTGAATTTTTCCATTGTGAAGATACTATTTTATACGCAGCAGCATTTGATGCTAATGGTGGTGTTTTTGAACCGTTATTAACCAAAGAAGATGCTATTATTTCAGACTCATTAAATCACGCATCCATTATTGATGGTGTGCGTTTGTGTAAAGCGGCACGTTATCGTTATGCAAATAATGATATGGAAGCTTTAGAAGCTCAATTAATAGAAGCTAATAAACAAAAGCATCGTTTTAAAATTATTGTAACCGATGGCGTTTTTTCAATGGATGGCATCGTTGCGCAACTCGATAAAATTTGTGATTTAGCCGATAAATATGATGCTCTAGTAATGGTTGATGAATGCCACGCTTCTGGTTTTATTGGAAAAACTGGTCGAGGAACTATTGAGCTTAAAAATGTATTGGGTCGCGTAGATATTATTACAGGAACCTTGGGTAAAGCACTTGGCGGCGCAATGGGTGGATTCACAACAGGTAAAAAAGAAATTGTTGAAATTTTACGTCAAAAATCAAGACCTTATTTATTTTCAAACTCATTAGCACCTTCAATTGTTGGCGCATCTTTAAAAGTGTTTGAAATGATTGAAAACGATACTAGCTTACGAGATAAATTAGAATGGAACACCAATTATTTCCGTAAAGAAATGGAAAAAGCAGGCTTTGATTTGGTTGGAGCCGATGCTGCAATTGTTCCAGTAATGTTATACGATGCGAAACTATCGCAAGATATGGCAAATGCCTTATTGGATGAAGGGATTTACGTTATCGGATTTTTCTTCCCAGTAGTGCCTAGAGACAAAGCACGCATTAGAGTGCAATTATCCGCAGCACATACCAAAGAACATTTGGATAAAGCAATTACTGCTTTTACAAAAGTAGGGAAACAGTTTAAGGTGATATAGTTTTAGACGTGTTGACTTTTAGACTAATAGACACTAGACTGTTTAAGTACAAAATAAATAAACTTTATGTACCTTGCGAGAAACTTAGCAACTTTTTCCATAGTGAAATATTAAAGAATCAGCGAAAATCTGCAAAATCTGCGGGAAACCTAATATGAAAATAAGAATAACAAAACATTTCGATTTTGAAGCAGCACACGCACTTCACGGTTATGACGGAAAATGTAAAAACATTCACGGACATAGTTACCAATTATTTGTAACCATTATTGGAAAGCCAATTAACGATAGTAATCATCCAAAAAACGGTATGGTACTTGATTTTGGTGATCTTAAAAAAATAGTGAATACCGAAATAGTTGATATTTTTGACCATTCAATCGTATTAAATAAAAATTCAGAACATCTAGAATTGGCAAAAAAAATATCAGATTACTCTCACCGAATTGTAATGGTAGATTATCAGCCAACTAGTGAAATGATGATACAAGATTTCGCAAAAAAAATAAGTGAAAAATTACCAAACGATGTAAAATTACATTCCTTAAAATTATACGAAACTAATAATTCGTATGCCGAATGGTTTGCTAGTGATCAATAAGAGAGAAGAGAGAAGAGAGAAGAGAGAAGAGAGAAGAGAGAAGAGAGAAGAGAGAAGAGAGAAGAGAGAAGAGAGAATCTGCGCAATCTGCGGGAGAAAAGAAAAAAGACAAGAGACAATAGACAAGAGATAAGTGATACATAAAAAAATATACTTTGCATCCGATCAGCATTTTGGTTTACCAAATCACGCTAAAAGCTTGGTACGTGAAAAATTGTTTATTACTTGGCTGGATGCCATTAAGAAAGATGCTGAAGCAATTTTTTTATTGGGCGATTTATTCGATTTATGGATGGAATATAAAACCGTTGTTCCCAAAGGTTTTGTACGTGTTCTTGGAAAATTAGCCGAAATTAGCGATAGTGGAATCCCCATTCATTTTTTTGTAGGAAATCACGATTTATGGATGCGAGATTATTTTCAAACCGAACTTAACATTCCTGTTTATAACAAACCAACCGAATTTACGTTTCATAATAAATCTTTTTTAATTGGTCACGGCGATGGCTTAGGTCCTGGAGACAAAGGCTATAAACGCATGAAAAAAGTGTTTACAAATCCAGTTTCTAGATGGTTTTACAGATGGTTACATCCAGATTTTGGTGTGGCTTTAGCGCAGCGTTTATCTTTGAAAAATAAATTAATATCTGGTGATGAAGATGTTAAATACTTAGGCGACGATAATGAATGGTTGGTTCAATATTGTAAACGAAAATTAGAAACCAAACATTATGATTTTTTCTTATTTGGCCATCGTCATTTACCAATGACCTTAGAGCTAGATTCAAAGGATAAAAAAAGTAAATACATCAATACTGGTGATTGGATTTCGTATTTTACCTATGCCGTTTTTGATGGCGATAATTTAGAATTGAAAACGTATGAAACGAAAAAATAATTTTTTTTATGTTGTTATTTATTTATTCTTAACCCAAAGTATTTCTATATTTTCTCAAGTAACACAAAACATCAAAGGTTCTGTCATTGATAAACAATCTGAATTTCCATTGGATGCAGCAACAATCATTGCTATTGCTGATGGTAAAGAATACGGTGCCATAACCAATTTTGATGGTGAATATTTTATAAGTAATGTGCCCATTGGAAAAGTGACAGTAATGGCGCAATACAATGGATTTAACTCTCAAAGTTTTAAACAATTAAACTTAAATTCAGGTAAGGAGTTGGTCGTAAATTTTACATTATTAGAAAAGTTAGAGAGTTTGGATGAAATTGTATTGACTGCTAAAAGTAAAAGAGAAAGTGTAGCATATGTTACAGCTTCTTCTGCGTCATTTAATGTAGAACAAACCAATAAATATGCAGGTTCTTTAAACGATGTTTCACGAATGGCTATGAATTACGCTGGTGTTAGTAGTAGTGATGATTCTAGAAATGAAATTATAGTACGAGGTAATAATCCATCAAGTTTACTTTGGGTCATTGAAGGATCTAGTGTGCCTAGCCCAAACCATTATTCTACCAATGGTGCTTCTGGCGGGCCAGTAAGTATGTTAAATATCAACACATTAAGTAAATCGGATTTTTTATCTGGAGCATTCTCAGCAAATTTTGGGAACACAACCTCTGCAGCTTTTGATTTACAGTTTAGAAAACCCAATAAAGACAAAACTGAATTTGTTGGGCAAATAGGTTTTGCTGGTGCTGAATTGGGTGTTGAAGGACCGTTTTCAAAAAAAGGTGACGCTTCTTATTTAGTTAATTATCGCTATTCCACATTGGCATTATTTGATGCTTTAGGATTTGATTTGGGCTTGGGGACAGCCATTCCAAATTACCAAGACATTAATACTGTTGTAAATATTCCTACTAAAAAAGCTGGGGAATTTAAAATTTGGGCCATTGGAGGATTAAGTAAAATTAAATTTAATACTGGTGAGGAAGTTGATGAAAATAATATTTACATTTCCAATGAAAATTCTGTACTGATTAAAAAAAATAAAAATTTAATTTCTGGTTTAACCCATAACTATTTTTTTAATAAAAAAACGAGTTCAAAAATTTCTTTATCGTTTAGTCATATTGATGAAATCGTGAAAATAGATACGTTAAATAGAGCAATTAACCGATTGGATAGAACTTTTGATATGGATATTGTATCTAAATATGTAACCCTTGATGCAAAAATTAACTCTAAAATAAATAAAAAAAATAAACTCTCTGTAGGTGTAAATTATAATCATTATGGAACAGACTTAAACATGTCTGATTATGTTGAAAATTGGCATAATAAAGTTGATAGAACTACAGGTTTGATGGCTACTTATGTAAATTGGCAACATCGGTTTACGAGTAATTTGGTTTTAAATACAGGCATGAGATATAATTATTTTACACTTAATAAACAAAGTGCATTTGAACCGAGAGTTGGCTTAAAATATAAAATAAAGCCAAAAACTAGCTTAACCTTTGCGTATGGATTGCATAGTAATATAAACCCATTATTGAGTTATTTCACCAAACAACGTATCGCACCTGGACAATATGAATTTGAAAATACGGACTTGTCTTTTTTGAAATCTCACCATTTCATTTTTGGAGTTAATCAAAAAATAAAACGTGTTAAAGTAAAAGCTGAGGTTTATTATCAATCATTATTTGATGTGCCAATTTCTCATGAAAATTCATGGTATTCTATTATAAATTCGGGTTATGGAGAAGAAGGTGGATCGCAAATATTTTTCGACACATTATATAATGAAGGTAAAGGGAAGAATTATGGCTTAGATTTAACTTTTGAATATCCTTTAAAAAATGGATTTTACTCACTTTTAACCGGTAGTTTGTACAATTCGGAATATTTGGCAAACGATAATATTTGGCGGAACACAGCTTGGAACGGCAATTTTATGATGAGTTTACTCACGGGTAAAGAGTTTAGAATAAATGAGAAGTCTTCCATAGGAGCAGATGTTAATTTTAATATTACTGGCGGTAGAAGAACTGCGCCAATTGATTTAACACAATCAGCTATTGATGGAGAAACCGTATATTATCTAGATCGTATTTTTGAAGATAAATTAGAAAATTACATTAGAACCGATTTAAAGATTAGCTACAAAAGAAATGGGAAAAGAATAAACCAAGAATGGCAAGTGGATTTGAGAAATGTATTTAACCGTAGAAATTTATTTTCACAAACTTACAATGTTGATGCTAATGAGATTCAAAATAATTACCAAATGGGTTTTTTACCAGTGGTGCAGTATCGTATTTTGTTTTAAAAAGAAATTGATAATTAATTAGCTACTTTTAAAGGGAAATCTCTAAGTATTTATTAAAACGAGAAAACCCTTCTCAAATTGAGAAGGGTTTTGCGGTCTGGACGGGACTCGAACCCGCGACCCCCTGCGTGACAGGCAGGTATTCTAACCAGCTGAACTACCAAACCGTTGCTTTTAGCGGTCGCAAATATAAGTGTGTTTTTTATATCTGCAAAGCTTTTTCGATAAATTTTTCGATAAATTTTTAGAAATAACAATTATATCTGTAACTAGTTTTAAATCAGTTACAAAAACTTTTTTCGACTAATTAAATAGGATATTAATATTTGTTCAAAACCGTCATTAATATCAACTGGAACATAATCAATCTTGTATTGTAAACATTTCATTTTTAAATCATTAAAATAGGTATTTACAGTTTTTTTGTAATTTTCTTGCACTTGTTCGGCATATAAATTAATCGTTTCGCCTGTTTCAACATCAATAAATTTTTTGGGTTTATTGTCAAAATCAAAATCTATTTCATGTTTTTTATCGATCGTGTGGAATAATACCAATTCGTGCTTGTTGTATTTTAAATGTCTAATAGCTTCAAATAATTCGTCTTCATTTTTATCAACTTGAAACATATCGGTAAATAGAAAGATAAGCGATCGTCTGTGAATTTTTTCTGCAATTTCATGTAAAACAGTATACGTGTCTGTAGTTTTACTTGTTTTAGCGTTTAATAATTGTTCCAAATTATGAAGTAGCATACGTTGATGTTTTTCATTACCTTTGGTAGGAGAATAATAGTCATAAGTATCGCTATAAATACTCAATCCAAAGGCGTCACGTTGCTTTTTTAATATTTCTATAAGCGATGCTGCTGCAATAGCAGAAAAGCCTACTTTATTAAAGTTTTCAAAATTTTGATTTTTAATTATAGGATAATGCATGGAAGCAGAATTGTCTATAATAATATGTGCTCGAAGATTGGTTTCTTCTTCGTAGCGTTTTACAAAGAGTTTATCGGTTTTGGCATATAGTTTCCAATCGATATGTTTGGTACTTTCGCCTTTGTTGTATAGACGATGCTCTGCAAATTCTACAGAAAATCCATGAAAAGGACTTTTATGCATACCTGTTATAAAACCTTCTACTACTTGTTTGGCAAGTAATTCTAGATTTGATATACCACTAAGATTTTTAACTTTGGATAATTCCATTTTAAAATTTAAAAATCAAATATAGTGTTTATGTTGTATTATAAATTAAAAAAGTTTGATTTTCTAAAATAATAGAAAATCAAACTTTTAATATTTATTAAAAAAATTTTTACTCTTCTTCAGTAGAAGATGCTAATAATGCGTTAAGCTTATCAGCATATGTTTGTTTAGGTGCAACGCCAACTTGTTTTTCAACAACTTCTCCGTTTTTGAAAATTAATACTGTTGGTATATTTCTTACGCCATATTTTGCTGCAAATTCAACATTTGAATCAATGTCTAATTTTGTGATGATTGCTTTACCATCAAAATCTGCACTTAATTCTTTTACAATTGGAGCTAGCATTCTACAAGGCCCACACCAAGCTGCCCAAAAATCTA
>JAZGEV010000023.1:0-7748 GCA_036478895.1 Flavobacteriaceae bacterium
ACCTCCTTTATCTGCTTTTGCATCTACTTTATTTGCCCATAAATTTGGTAACATTATCTCAAAAGCACCTAAAAAAGATACTGCAAAGACTATTAATAAGACAAAGAAAACAACATTAAACCACACATTGGTAGCCAATGCATTTAGTGCATCTGCTCCAAATATTTTGGTAACTACTACGCCTAATAAAACATATAAGATAATTATAGATAATCCAAAAATAATAGAGTTACGAACGCCTATTGCTTTTGTTTTACTTTGTTTGGTAAAAAAGCTAACTGTCATTGGTATCATAGGAAACACGCAAGGTGTTAATAATGCAGCAAAACCTGCGAAAAAACTTAAGATAAACAGAGTCCATAAGCTTTGGTTGTTTTTTGAGTTCTCTATTGGTTCTTTTGTTACTACTTTTTCTTGCTCTTTGGTTTTATTTTGAAGTGAATGCTCATCTTTAGAGATTGAAACTGCATTTTCTGAAAGTGAAGCCGTGGCTTTAGTTAAATCAAAAACTAAATCAACCTCTGTTGGTGGTAAGCATTGGGTATCATCACACACCGTAAATTCTACAAATGCATTTACAGTTGTTTTTGTTCCTATAATTTTTATTTTTTGCTTAAAAGTGGCTTTGTTTTCAAAAAATTTAATCTTCATTTTGAAAATAGGATCATCGATTGTATGACCTTCTTCTTCTGAAGTATTACCTACTATTTTAAATACTCCGCTTTCATCATCATACGTAAAACTTGTCTCAATTGGGCCATCTTCAGGAACATCTTGTGAATATAAATGCCACCCTGATTCTATAGTTGCCACAGCTACTAATTTGTATTCTGTACCTGATAATTTCTCTACACTTGTACTCCATTTTACCGGGTCATGTATTTGGGCAGATAAATTGGCACTTAAAAGTACAGCAAGTACTATAATTATTTTCTTCATGTACATTGAGATTATTCGTCTATATCTTTAGAAGACATAATTACTTCAACTTTTATAGCATCATCAAAGAACCCATTGGCTTTTTTAACAACTTCTTTTGCATTGATGTTTTTTATAAAATCATTATATGCAATGTCAGTCATATTAAATTCATTGTATTTGCCATAATTCACTAATTTACCATGCCAATAGTTTAATTTTTTTGTGTATTCTGATCTTTCTTTTAATAGGTTATTTTTAATTTCTATTAAATCTTCTTGATTTACAGATCCTTCCTTAAATTTTTTAATTTCTGCCATAGCTATAGCCTTTAATTTAGTAGCATTTTCTGGTTTACAATCAAAACTAAATGTTAAACCTGCTCCTTGATAAGGAATTCTTTTGGATGAATTTTGTACTCGCACTCCATAAATTCCCCCTTCTTTTTCCCGTATCTCTTCCAATAAACTTGAATCTAAAACTTTCAGATTATTTACTGGTATATTACTTATGTTATATACTGTTTCGTCAAAAGAAGTATAAGCATTGATATCTCTACCAAATTTTGCAGCTTTACTTTCTAAATAATCTAACATTGCTTTTTCAGGATAGTTCTTTGTACCATTAAATGCCATGTGCTCTAAAAAATGCGCCAAACCTTTTTGATGGTCTTCTTCCAAAATTGAACCTACATTTTGAACCATATAAAAACTGGCTCTGTCTTTTGGCTCTTCATTATGCCGTATATAATACGTTAATCCGTTTGCTAAAACGCCTCTGCGAAAACTAGGGTCTAACGGGATTGGTCCCCCTCTTTGTTGAGCTATACTTGTTTTTTTAGCTTCTGTAACGTCCATTTTTGTACTCTTACATGAAAATAATACTGCTGCTAGTGCTAAAAATAACCACAGATAGTTTGTTTTTTTATAGGTATTCATTAATTTATTATTAAAATATTGGTTTAACTCAATTTATTATTAGTACTAAAAACTTAGAAGTCACAGTTAAAATTGGTATAAACCTAATTCAAATAAACCGTACACTAAAACAGAACAGCAGCTCATAAGTATATTTTATTGTTTTATATATTCTATTATTATTTTTTAATTATCATACCCATCTATTCTCGCTTAATATAATCGTTTATAACACTTACAGGAACCACTTCTTTTACAATCATTTGTAAATCTCCATATTCTCTAGAACGATTGGTGTAATATACCATTGTACCACTTACCATACCTATTAATTGTCCTTTTTCATTTACAACCGGACCTCCACTTGCACCTTGTCCGAATTCTGCTGTTATCGCAATTTTAATAGCATCATCTCGTTCGCTAATATATTTCCGTGCTATGATTCCGTTTTCCATATAATAGAAATTATCAAACGGATGCCCCATCATATAAATTGATTCTCCTATAACTTCTTCAGCAGCAAAAGGAATGGTCTTTAATTTTTTTCCTGCCGTGTCAATTTTTAAAATTGCTAAATCATTAGTTTGACTAGATGATAAAATATCTGTTATTGGATATACATTTCCCACAGCATCAGAAACAAAAATGGCTTTGGACTTCATTTTTTCTACTACTTCAATCACATGATAATTTGTAATAATTACACCATCTTCATGAATTACATAAGCACTTGCCAAAGACAAAACAATACCTTCGTATGGTCCGTTATATGGCCTACCGACAACCATTGTTCTTTCTTTTAAATAGAAATACAACTCATTCTCACTCATTTTCAAAGGAGTTTCTGAACTTACAATTACTTCAGAATTTTCTTCAATATTATTTAGTTTTTGACTTTGCAAGGCGTCGAAGGGTACAAATTTATTTTCAGAAATTAATACCGATATCTTTTGAGTAAAAGCATCTACAAATTGAGAGTCTTTAATAGGCTTATCATCTTTAATAACTGATAAAAACTCAATTTTATCTGTGGTTGCATTAGAAATGACATCTTGATTTTTCTGAACTGTCTTTTCATTTTTGGAGCAACTAATAATACTTAAAATTGCGATTGAAATTATTATTATCTTTGAATTCATTTTTTTATTTTAAATAAAAAAGTCCAAGTAGTTTATACGTAAAAAACGTAGGCTTTTTAAAAAACAGGGGTTATTTTAAAAGGTTGTTTAAAATTTCTTTTGTTTTAGGGTCTGAAGGGCGTGTTGCATGTGAATTTAGAATATTCCCTTCTTTATCAAACAACATAAACCTCGGAATTGAATTAATTTTATAATTAGTTGCAATCTCAGATTTAAATGCATTGTCTGCGAACAATTGTATACCTCCTAATTTTTTATCTGCAACAAATTTTTTCCATTTTTCTTGTTCTTTTGGCTTGTCTAATGAGATGCTTACAAACTCAATATCTTTTCCATGAAAGCCTTTTTCTAATTGTTTCAATGCAGGTATTTCTGCTTTACAAGGCGCACACCACATTGCCCACATATCTATATACACTACTTTTCCTTTTAAACTACTAAACGAAACTTCTTTATCATTTTGATCTTTAAAAACAAAATCAAATCCTGGTGTCCCAACATCAAAAATATTAATTTCTGATAGGTAATCGTTTACCCCATTCTGAACATCATTGTCAATTGCAATTATATCTTTAAATTCTTTTATGTATTCTTTTAATTGAACTGGCCCTTTAAAATCTCTAATTTTAGAGAGAATAAAAAAGGCTTTGATTGTATCGTTTGCAATACCAACTGTCATTTTGGATAAACTAAGCCTACCTTTTGGTTGAGGCTGAGCATATATCAAATCATTTGCTCTTCGCATAGATAACGTACTCATACCATTGGGTAATTCTAAAACCGTAGTAGTTTTAAAATTATGACCATCAGCATACGGCTCTAAAATCCCTGTTTTTTTAATAATTTCAACAGTTGGATGCTCTTCTCTTGGTGTCATTAAAAAATGTCGCACCTCTTTTTCAATGGACAAGTCAATATACGCATGCATTAAACTGTTAAATTTTATATTAGGTGTATTTACTTGATTATGAAACTCTTTCATTTTAGGAGCATATTCTTTATAAAAAGGGAAAAAGTCTTTGTATGTAGCTGGCTTTTTTGATGAGAAAACCCTATAATGTGCTAGAGTATCATTGCTTCTTACCCAGTTATAGAGTGTTTTATTTTCAGCATCTGGAATATTGGACTGGGTATATTCTTTACCATGAATATCTATATTAAATACTTGGTTTTTTTTAACATAAATGGGTATTGAATGATAAGGCGATGTTAACACATAAAAGCCTTCTTCATTTTCTTGGTTTGGAAATGTAAACCCGTATTTTTTATCTCCTTTTAATTTATATGTTGCAATTTCTTGCTTCTCTCCTCTTACAATTTTAGATAATTTTACTTCTTTTACATTGTCATAAGGAAAAGTGAGTTTATAGGTTCCTTTTATAGTAGTAAAATTACCTGTTATCTTTTCGTTATTTGCATCAGAACAAGATATCAAAAATCCGATAAATCCTAAAATTACTAAAATTGATTTTTTTAGATTCATAATATTATTTTTTATTTTAATTAAATTTTTTAAATTCAGAAGATAAAATTTATCTTTTATTTTCTTCTAAAACATCTATGAAGAAAAGATTATCGCTTTCAAAAATTTACATCAATCTTACGCTTGGGGACAATTAAATAGTAAAATCACAAAGGGATTAATTTACTTATTCATTTTATTATTTTTAATGTAAAAAAAAACTTAGGAATTATAATGAATACTAACTCAACACTTTTTATTAAAAAACTAATTCAAATAATTATATAATAAAAACAACTCCTAAGTTGTAAAAACAAGCTACACTGAGTATATCTTGCAATATATTAGTTTATAAAACCTCACCAGCCAGAAGACTGGTAAGGGTATTAACTATAAAACTTAATAAATTCTAGTTTGTGTTTTGCTCTAAACTAGGGTTTTTGTTCGTTGCTGTTTTAGCAAATGGCATTATTAAAAGATGTGACCCTGGGTTTAAAGTATAAGTTTGCCCGTTAAATACTTTTGTATAAGTTCTTTCAAACTCAGCTTCAGTATTTAAACGACGCATATCCCAAAGGCGGTTAGGAGATCCTAATAATTCTCTTGCGCGTTCTTCAACAATAATATTAACTGCTTCAGTAGAATCTGATGCTGTTAAGTCAACATAATCTGCTGGCATAATACGCTTTATTCTCAATGCATTTACAATTACCATTGCACCAGTAAAATTGCCATTACGCGCCATACATTCCGCTTTCATCAATAACACTTCGCTTGATTTGATACCAACTACATTGTACATATAATCTCTTGCAAACCACAATTTAAATTCTGGGGCTGGCAACCACCATGGTGATGCATAAAAGTCATCTAAACGAATGTCTCCCGTTCCGAACCAATCAATTGCTGTTTGGCCAATAATACCTGAAGGACGCCCCCATTTACCACCACTATAATATAAATTTTCTGTAGCATCAAACTCAACTGCTGGGTTTCTTGGCACTGGAAAACTTGGACTCCCTTGATTGTGCCAATCTACCATATCAAAAATAAAATCGTTGTATGATAATGATTCATTTGCAGCATCTAAAGCTGCAGGAAAATCCTTCATAAACAACTGTACTTTTGCCAATAATGCATAAGCAAAAGCTTTATTTGGATGCATTGGACTATCAGTAACCGTTGCCAAAACAGGAAGTGCTGCATTAATATCTGCTAAGATAAAATCATAAGCATCCTGTACAGTAGACTGCACTAATTCTTGCTCCAAATCAAAAGTCTTAACTACAATAATTCCTCTATCAGAAGCTGCTGTACTAGCATCATACGATGTTGCATAAGTATTGATTAACAAGAAGTGATTGAAAGCTCTTAATATTTGTGCTTTTGCAAAAACTTCTTTTTTCTCTACTTCATCACCCTCTGCATCCATTACTTCTTCTATAATGATATTATATCTTGCAATACGTGCATATGCATGTTCATAAAATAAATCTGTTTCTTTATTTGAAACTCTATCAACAGATTCGTCCCATAAAAAGTTAGCAGTAGTTACTGGGTCTGCATTGTTAATGATATCATTATCATTAAAAGGCCAATACTCATCAGTAACTATTAGTAAACTATTCATATAATAGTCAGCATGCAAAAAATTTACATCATTAAAAACACCGTTATATTCATCAATATTTGTAAGTATAACCTGTCCTTTTGGCTCAATATCTAAGTAATCGTCACACGAGTTCAAAACAAGTGCTGTAAAAAATATTATTATATATTTTAAATTTTTCATCTTTTTTATTTATTAAAAACTAAGGTTAACTCCAAGAACATATGAAGACGTTTTTGGAAGACTTATATAATTGGAGGTTATTTTAGTTGAACTCCAAGGATTATTTACTTGAAAATTTAGTTTAATCGAATTTGCCTTAATTTTATTTGTAAATTCTTTAGGCATTCTATAAGACAATACTATATTTCTTAAGTTAAATTCATCTGCATCAATTACATGTATATCAGCATTTCTCCAATGTCCTGATCTAATACTTGCATTGGATTCATGAGTACCCAATCTTGGGATATCAGTAGTAGTATTTGTAGGTGTCCATGCATTTACAGCATCCCCATGAACATTACCTCCAGATAATTGTTCATATAGAGGGGTAACCCTGTCTCTTTTCACATGTCCTGTATAAAACACTAATAGAGCGCTTAAATTGAATCCTTTATAACTTACAATTGGCTGGAAAGACCCTGTTGTTTTTGGATCTGTTTGCCCCATGTATTTTAATGCGTCTATGGATTCTACTCTTACATTGTCAACAACATCTCCATTTTCATCGATAATTGATGGATCTCCATTAGCCGTTAAACCAGCATATTCATAAGCATATAACGAATTCAAAGGATTTCCTTCTAAATAAATATCATTATTACCTAATAAATCACCTGCAACATTCGGCTCAATATCAACTTCTTCTACTGTGTTTTTATTGTTTGCTATTGTAAAGTTGGTTTTTAATTTCCAGTCACTATTTTGAATCCAGTCATAAGACAATCTTAATTCAAGCCCTTTGTTAGAAATTGCACCATTATTTACGACACCAGTTGCAAACCCTAAGGCTGGGTCAAAATTTTGTCTCGCTAATAAATCATCACTGTATTTATTAT
Source organism: Flavobacteriaceae bacterium (assembly GCA_036478895.1). Lineage (GTDB taxonomy): Bacteria > Bacteroidota > Bacteroidia > Flavobacteriales > Flavobacteriaceae > S010-17. Next base: position 7,107 of record JAZGEV010000023.1, read on the forward strand.
ATACATCAAAACTACCATTTAAACGATTGTTTAAAAGTCCAAAATCGACACCTATATTATGTGATGTTGTTTTTTCCCAACGTAATAATGGGTTTGGCGCTTCGTTAATAAGTGTTGATTGTTGTCCAGTAATTACATCATTTGTAAAGCTCGCTAGTAAATACGGAGAAGTGTTTTGATCAACATTTCCACTAACACCATAAGAAGTTCTTAATTTCAAATAATTCACCCATTCTGTATTGTCCATAAAATCCTCTCCAGAAATCAACCAAGACCCACCTACAGACCATAATGGACGGTATTGATATTTAGGGTCGGTACCAAATAAATTGGTTTGATCTATACGAACACTTCCTGTTAAGCTATATTTTCTGTTATAAGTATACGCTGCATTTGTATAAAAAGAAAAATACCTGTTTGTAACTTCTGAATTTCTCTCTAAAGGTGATTTTCTTGACCGAATAAATGGATGCAAAGACCCAGGTTGTCCTTGAGAAAGCGTATGCCAATCTACTGGTGTATTCGCTAAACTTTTATCGTCATATCCATATAACTCAGAGTAGATTCCATTAAATTCATTTTCTCTAATTTCAACACCAGCTAATGCAGTAACGTGGTGTACTTCATTAAATTCTTTATTGA
>JAZGEV010000024.1:0-2473 GCA_036478895.1 Flavobacteriaceae bacterium
ATATAGTTTTTCATTTTCAATAATTATATCATAAGTTGCATTTTCAAAAATTTTCTTTTTAAATTTATAAATTAAATTTTTATCACCTTTAAAATCTAAAGTGCTTTTGTTATTAGATTGCTTCCAGAATCCATTTAAGGCTTTATGTGCTAATCTTTTTCTAGTTTTTAATAATCTCATTAAAGATTCAGCATTTTTATTATTATTTGCCACTACAATATCATTAGCACCTTCTTTTCTAAAAGGATAACCATTTAGACCTTTTGATATATATATTGCAGTAATTCCATTTCTAGATATATAAATTGTTTTATTCTTCCCTTCTCTAGGTATCAATAATACACGTTTTTGCTTACCAAACATTTTACTTGTAAATTCTCCTTTAAATTTATATTTACCTTCAATTGTTTTACCTTTTTTAGTGTGTACAAAAGTTTTATCGTTATTAAAAACATAGGATTCTTGTTTTTTTTCTTTTTTTGTCCACCTTTCCCATTTACCAATTATTGTTTTATGTAAACTTGCTAAAAAAATTTAATTTAATTTTGCAGATTTATAGTTCTTTATTCCTGTTTTACCATAATTTGAATCTCTATAATCCGTAATTTTGTAATCTTTTCGAGAAGCAACATCTGGTTTCCATCCATTTGATGTAGGTATGAAATCTATTGTATATGTAAACGTCTCGCCTAATCTAACCCCGATTGCTTGTCCAAAATTGGACACATCAATTACTTTATATATAATATCTGCAGTTTGAGTGTTTCTCTTTGATTGATGTTGTCTTACTTCACGTACTCTAGTTGCTTCAATTAATGCACAAGCAAAAAAAGTTGTTGTAGTAATACCATCTGTTTCTTTTGCAGCAACGTATTTATTAGATGAAGCTTGATTAATTACTTGAATAATAGAAGTGCTTATTACTTTATTCTTTACCATAGAATATAATTGAAGCTTGTCTAACTTTCTTCTCATTTCACCACTTGGACTAGAATAAACTGACTCTATAGGTTGGTTAATGGTTTTTAGCCCCAAACTTTTTGCAATATCTAATGCTTGTTGGTTTGTTAAAACGCCTTGAGTATTTATTTCATTCTCTAGTTGACTAAAAATTACTATTGGTATTATCAAAGCAAATAAAAATAATACTATTTTCTTCATGTTAAATTTGTTTTTAAATTAATATTACTCAAAGGTGTAACAAACAATTGTTTGTTAAAACAAATAATGAAAATATTAATTTTTAAAATGAAAAGTTACTATTTTTTTATGAAATTACTGTTTAATAATTTTTTTTGAATACATTCCTTTACTTGTAGTAATTCTCATTATATAAATTCCTTTTGAAAATTCACTTACTGGAATTTGAATATTATTAAAATCATACGTTTTATTCCAAACTAATGAGCCAATTACATTATGTATTTTAACATTAAAATTACCTGATGGCATATTTTGAATGTTTATTTGATTAGAAACTGGGTTTGGAAATACGTTAATATATTCTATCCATGATTTTTCAATACTTAATGTTGAGTCATATACTATTCTTGAAAAATTATCAATACCACTATTATCATCTTGTGCTAAAATTGTAGTATTATCACTAGCATAAAGATGCAACAAAGTATCTACGTTTAACATTGAAAAAGGTTCTGTTTCTATGGTAATAATATCACCAATGGTGGTGATTTTTATACCATAAGTACCAATGGAATTATTAACACCTTCTACTTTTACATAATAATTATGATTGTTCACTTCAAATTCTGCCACCCAATCTATATCATTTAAAGAGAGGCAATGATTCTCTTCAATATTATTAGAAATTCCCATATAATTTGTTGCTTGATAGTATAAATCACTTGGTTCATAAAAATCATTACAAGTATATGTAACTGCAAAATTATTATTACACGCTAGATAATTTCGTTCGTTATTTAAGGAATTTACAATAGCAGATTGTTGTTCATTTGTAAATAAATTTTTACAAGAATTACTACTATATGACATTATATTATTGGTAAGTGGACTATAACTATCGCCATTAGTGTCCGTTTCTGTGCCTGTATAAACACATGCATTATTAACATTACCAGACAAATTTGGATCTGCAGGTGTATCACAAAAACCATCACCAGCTGTGGTGCAATTTGAACCATTAACTAGTTCTAATCCTTGTGAGGTGTCATGAGTATGTCGTAGGGAAAAGTAATGTCCTATTTCATGAGCTAGAGTTGCTGAATTTGCACACGAATTTTTCATTACAATTCTATTAGTCTCTTGAGGTTGAGCGTTACCAAAATAAGAAAGTGGTAAATGTGCATATCCACAAATACTTGATCCATTTAGAACCAAAGTATTTACATAATAAATATTTATTACTTGTAATAGCTCAGTTGGTTCTGCCATGGCATTTTCTTCATTACCAGTAAAATTATAAAAGCTAGAATTGTCAATATAATTAACACTT
>JAZGEV010000025.1:0-5240 GCA_036478895.1 Flavobacteriaceae bacterium
TGATTCGTTTCATAGTTATGTGATTTTAAAATAGAAATACTAGTGTCATTCCCTTTTTCAAAAGCAATATAATCTAGTTTCCATTTTTTATCATAAGAATCGGATAAATCCTTTTTACGGTGTTTAAAGAAATAAGCATCGTATTCTTTTTTACCTATTTTAAACTCTCTTGAATTGATATACACAATAGAATCTTTTGTTTTATTAAAAGCACCTCTTAAAATTAAAGAGGATTTATAAAGACGTTCTTTGGTAGCAAATTTTTTCGGAAAATGTTTTATATTTCCATGCTTACTTAACATTTTATACAAAACTGCACTACTTCCAAGGTCTTTGGCTAAATCTTCCAACATTCCTTTATTAACACGTTGATTGTTCTTTAATTTTAAACTAACCAAAGAACTTTTAACATAATAATTATCGGTCTTTTTTAATTTTGATAAAAAATCGGCTACTTTTTCATCTTTATGAAAAGGATATAATAATTTGGTGTATATATTTAATATGTCATCGCTAGAGTATGAATCAGAGCTATAATAACTACTGTTATTATTATTATCAATTTTTTTACTTAACTGTCGTTTTAATTCAATACGTGCTTCTGTTAGAATTTGTTTTTTAAACTTTTTATAATTCTTTGGTTTTATAACTTTATTTTTTAATAAGCCTTCTAAAATTTGATAAATAGGTTCTTTATATTCATCAATTGTTGCGTAATTTAAAATATCTGGAATGAGATGCTTGGTCACAGCTAAACTATCGTTAAACGAATAATTAATCATACTAGAAATGTCATAATTACTAGAGGTTAAAGGAATATCTGCTTCAAGCAAACGCAATAATCTTTTGTAAGACTCTTTGCTTCTATCTTGTGCAAAAGATTTAAAAATAGCGATTTGATTGTATGGATTCTCATAGGAATCCTTATATAATTTATCGAGATACGTATTTACATCCTTAGTTCTAAAGCGTCCTAATTCACGAATTAAATACGTTTTAATACTTAATTGATTGTCTTCAAATTTATAATTACGGATTAATTTTTTTAGTTTTTTTACATCGCTCTTTTCATAATCTATATAATCATACCCTTTTAAAGCAATACTATCTTTATTTTTTAAGGCTGTTATGAAAGCATCTGTTTTACTACTAAACAAAGGTTTACCTATTACAGTGTCATTTGGTTTAAAGGAATCGTAAAATGTATCTACAAACTTACTAGTTTTGTCTTTAGTGTCAATTAAGGTCGTTAATTCATATAAAGCACCTTTATTATAGACATTTTTAACCTTTACACCTCTAGTTGTAACTGAATCTCTTAATATATAGGACAAATATTCAAAACCATTACTGTCTTTCCCTTGTTTTTTATTTGTTACATACAAGCTGTTTTCTTTTTTCTTATTAGCTTTAGGTAATGAAGAATAGTAATTTGAATAATAATCGCCAAACTCTTTTTTAGCAATTAACAGTTGTTTTTTCCATAAGGAATCTACGTGTTTGAAGCTTTTATAATCATGAAATTTATCTAAAGTCACATTTATATTTTCATTGGCTAAATTGGTGTAATAAGAGCTCTTTACATAGCCTTCATAATCTTTACGGTTCTTCTTTTCATAATCGTAGCTATAATGTTTAGGTTTACGCGTTGTTTTTACCGAAAAATACAAACTGGTATCTTTTTTAATTTCAAAGGTTTCTTTTTCATAGGTAATGTCTTTAATTTTGAATGAATTAAAAAAGCTAGAAGGCACTTTTTCAGTATTTCCAAAATAACCTAACAGATAATAATGTCCGCCTTTAATAACAGTTTTAAGGTGGATGTACTTTCTATCATCGTAATTGGTAATGGTTTTTGAAATGAAACTTAATTGGTTGTTTTGGGTTTCAAAAATTCCTTTTTCATATTCAAATTCTAAATTTTTATAAAAACGTTCGTGAATTCGTTCCAATTCAAAAGTATCTTCTTCAAGATAATCCGTATCATTTAAAATAACTTCCTTTACAAAATAATAGGCATCGTCTTCTTTATCATACGCTTGTAAAAGGCGATTGCCAATATTATTAGAATTAATAAAAGAGTGATAACCAGGCACATCAACCTCAAAGTTATCCTTTGCTGGTGAAACTGTTGTCACTTCTCCTCCAATATTATTAAATTCTAAAGAATCAAAAAACTCATTACTAGTATCTTTTACAAATTCTTTTTTTCCAGCCATTTTAAAAATTGCAATTTCTAGTGGCGTAAAAAATATTTGATAGCGTTGATAATTCCCCGTTTTTGTTTTATTTACAATATCAACACCTGTTACACCTTGCTTTACAATGTTTTTACGAGATAATATTTTGCCAGGAATGGCTTCAATTAAAAACTTATCAATATCAACTAAATTGGTAATTTTTCCTTTTAAATAGGGAATTGTACTAATACGAGAAACTACTACATAAGATCCGTTTTTAAGATCGGGACATAAATAAATTACATGATTCATGATATTTAATTCATATAATTTGTTTGGTACTTTGGCAGTAAAAAAGCCATCAGAACTGGTTTCGGTTCTAAAAACTGTTTTAATTCTTTTATCTTCAATTTGAGATTTTATACCTTTACCAATACTCGTTTGTTTTGATATTAATGGCGTTAAATCATAGCCTTTTTCTTTTAACATATTAATAACGCCTTTGTCGCCAGCTAAGTGTGCTGCTCCAATAGCAGAAAATAAACTCCCCGTTTTTATAATAGAATCAATGTTTTTTGTCATTTCTTCATTACGGATGTATAACATGTTTTTAAGATGTTTTTCTTTATAAAGACCAACATTTAAAGAATCTATAAATTCAATTTTTCGATCGCGATACGCATTCGTTAATAAAGAATAATAATTTTCATCCTTCATTTTTTTCTGTAACCAGATGTCAGCTATCTCTTTATATGGTTCTTTTTGAGCTTTTTTCACAAGATTTGAAGAGCGTTCAATATCTTCTAAACTAAACACTTTTTTAGCAAATTTTGCACCACCTTGATAAATGAACATATCCAAAAATGTGTCTTCTTGAAATTCACTCCTTGCGCCATTTGTGCGATATAATAAACCATTTAAAATCATATTTTCATTTGCTAAAAAGAAGACCAACTCTTCTTGTTTAGGTGGTTTTATTTCAAATGGTTTGTTGTAAAAACTATTGTTTCCGTAAGAATTATTTAAATTAAGATTGTCATAAACTTCGCGTGAGTCAAACAAATACTCTAACCATGTATTTGGATCAGATTCTAATGCAACAAAATCGGCTTTCATTAAAGATTCGTAAAATACATCATCCAAGTGAAAAGCAATTTTTTCACTTACATGCATTGTACCAAACAAATAAGAATCTTTTTCAAGACCATTACCAGATATTTTCCATAACAAACTATCTTCCAATTGTGCTTGCATAGTTAGACTCATAAGGATAACCCAAATTAAAGTGATTCTTTTCATAAATAATTTTGATTTTAAAAAATTGCTAGGATATAAAAATACAACTACTCGCCTATTAATATAGTGAAAATCACATTTTTTTAATAGATAAAAATTTCAATATACATAACAAGCTGATTATGAGCTGCTAAGTCATTTAAATCAAACACGAATTAGCACTTAATATCGTGGCATTAAAATTGTTTATTTAGACTTAGAATTTAAACTATATTATGTAGTTTTGTAAACCGAAAAAACATGAAAATACTCAAAAAAATAATACTCTTTATAACCATTTTAAGTATGGTTAGTTGCTTTGATATTATAGAAGATATCACTATTAATGATGATGGTTCTGGTAAAATATTTTTTGCATTAAATTTAAGTAAAAGTAAAACCAAATTAAAATCCATAATGTTGTTGGATAGTATTAATGGTAATAAAGTGCCATCGGAAAACGATATTAACAAGCATATTACTGATTTAAAATCAAAAATAAGTAAGATTAATGGTGTTTCTAATGTAAAAAAATCGACTAATTTTAAAGATTATATTTTTTCTTTATCGTGTAATTTTACGAGTGTAAATGTATTAAATAACATCATTTCAAATTTAGGATCTGCATCAGAAGCGAAACTAATAAAAAACAACAAACATTTTACTTACAATAAAGCGACACGTACATTTTCTAGAAATTACCATTATGATATTGCAAAAGAATTTAAAAAAGTAAAATCTAAAGATCGAGAAATATTTGATGGCGCTGCAGTTACTACCATCTATAGGTTTGAATCCGGTATAGCATCTGTTAAAAATAAAGATTCAAGGATTTCTAAAAATAAAACGGCCGTTTTTTTACAAGTAAAAACAAAAGACATAATCAATAACAAAAAGAATATTAAAAACACCATTCAATTACAATAACACCATGAAAAAAATATTAATTACCTTATTATTAGCCTTTACAATATCTGGATTTTCTCAAAATTTAGAATCAAAAATACCTAAAAACGCTACTGCCATAGTTGCTATAAATGGCGATGCTATTTTTGACTTAATATCTATGACCGATATCAACAATATTGATTTTGTAAAACAAGGTTTGCAAGCATCTAAACAAAATAGTATTACAGATTTTGGTTTTGATTTAGAATCAAAAGCGTATTATTTTTTCCAAACTGTAGATGTTTAACAATTTCATAATATGATTATTTCACTTAAAGACAAATCTAAATTTGAAAATTTATTAAACCAAAAAGAAAAGTCTAGAATTACACAAAAGAATGGGTATTCTATGACTTTTGATAGTAGAAGCGCAACCGCTTGGAATGATAACATTTTAATTTTAACAATAAATCATTCGTCATATAATAATGATACTGCTTATAACGATTATGAAATCGTTCAAGAAGAAGAAGATTTTGAATATGAGCCAGAAATTAGAGAAGACGTTGAAATCCAGGAAGAAGATATAGAAATTGAAGAAGATGTTGAGATTGAAGAAGATGTTGAGATTGAAGAAGTGATTGAAGAAAAAGCACAAGATGTTAGTATCTATACAGATAAAGATGTAAAAAATGTTGCAGAAGAAGTTTGGGAAAACAAAGAAAATCAACCTGCAAAAGAAAATACAAAGAACGAGAACATAGAAACTCAGTTATTAAGTATTATTGCTACAAATGTTACGAATTCAATTGTAACTAATAAAAATTATCAAAAATCGAAAAATAAAAAGGCAGCTGCACATGCTTGGGTTAGTTCTTATAATGATTTATTTGTAGA
>JAZGEV010000026.1:0-13590 GCA_036478895.1 Flavobacteriaceae bacterium
ATGGTAATAACGCAACAAATTTCACTCCAAGCTCGCAAGCAAGTAGTAATACGGATTTATTTATCGACTTAAACGGAACTTATACAACACAAGATAAAAATGGTGTTGGCGATGTAGAAGTCTTTGACGCCGATGAATGTTTCTGTGATATATCTCAATAATATTTTTAAATATTTATAAATGAAAAAAAATAAACTAACAAAAATAACAACTTTATTAATTTTAATAGTAATTATTTCAACAAGTTGCGAAAAAAGTGACTGTACTTATGATGATACCGAATCCAATGCAGAATGTTTTGCAAATGAAAGTAACACATTAAGAGCTGGGTTTACTGTTGCAACATGCTATGCTGCCAATGTAAATGATCCTGTTGGCGTAATCTATGATACGCAAATGAATTCAAATGCAATACCAGGAGATGATTGGGGAACAACAGTAACAGCAATTCATCCAACCAGTTGGACAGCAAGTAATATTGGGCAAGTATTTGGCATTGCAATAGATAAAGATGAAAATATTTATTTGGCAGCTTCGCATGTGTATGCGCAAGGTGTTACACCAGTTCCAATACAGAATAGTGCTCCTGCGCAAATATATAAATGTAGTCCTCCACTTTGGGCTGCAACTCCTTTATTGTCATTACCAAATACTGGTACTGGCAACTTGAATGGAACAGGAAATATTGCTTACGATAAAGTCAATCACCAATTATTTATTACAAATTTAGAAGACGGTAAAATTTATAGATACAATACAAGTGGCGTACAACAAGGTGCTGCATTTGATCCTTGGATAGTAGATGATGGATCTGCAGGCATTGTCAATCAAGATGAACGTGTTTGGGGAATTGGAGTTAATTATGAAAGTGGGAATGTAAAAGTATATTTTCCAAGAATAACAGTTGCTGGTGTAAGAAGTATTTATTCTATAACGTTAAACAATGATGGTAGTTTTCCAACTGGAACTAATCCCGAAACTATTGAAATTAACAACATTTTAGGTAATCAAAGATCGATCACTGATATTGCTTTTTCAAGTGATACTAATAAAATGCTTTTAGCGGAACGTGGAAACGCACATTCTGCATTAACACAAAGCTATGTTAGAACTGGATCAACTTGGTCATATAACTTACAGTATTATGTTGGTGGTTTAACTTTTTCAACTTTAGATGGTAAAAACACAGCGGGTGGCGTTGATTTTGCTTCAGGCGAAGATAATGGAAATTTAAGTGCTAAATGTGATGACTTCTTTTGGGCTACAGGAAATTGGATTGATGCAAATAGCATATCAGGTAAAGTCTATGGTTTAGAAGGCATTAAATTTACTGGAAACAATCCCGTAACAGCAACTACATTACCAAATAAAGATACCGATTTATTCATAGATTTAAATGGAATATACACAGCTGTAGAAAAAAATACCATTGGTGACGTTGAGGTTTTTGATGTTGACGAATGTTTTGATATTTGTAATTAAACTACAATTAACAAAAAAAAAGAGCATTTTCTTAACCTATATTTAGGATAAGAAAATGCTCTTTTTAACTTTTATTTTTTTCTTAATTTAGATCTTATCGTTAATAAAATCAATAACTTCCTGCTCTGTTGCTACTGCTTTATCAAACACACTTTTAGCTTTTGCTAAAATAGCATCTGCAAACTTTCGATCCTTAATATCTTTTGCATTTATGCGCACATTAAAATAAGCACCATACACTGCAGTTCTTGCACATAAAGCGCCAACTCCAGCATCCGATAGGGAATTAACAATCCCATCTTTGCACATTGCTAACATCACTTCCATAGATTCTTGCGCCGTTTCCATAACCATAAATGGCACTTCGGTAGCGTATTTTGTAGCATTTTCTATAGCAGTTGCGCGCAATTTTTTTTCCTTATCGGATGATTTTGGCAGTCTAAAACCATCAATAATTTTATTAAACGCATTGGTATCTTCATCAACCAAAGCTAACAGCTTATTTTTATAATTTTGCCCTTTTTCTGCCCAAGCAGAAAACTCTTCCCATCTATTATCCCAACCTCTTTTATGTGCCGATAAATTGGCAACCATAGTACCTAACGAAACTCCTAAAGCACCAACATACGCCGATATACTTCCGCCACCTGGCGCCATAGATTCACCAGCAGTTTCATCTGCAAAATGAGTTAATGACAAATCTACCAATTGTTTTTTTGTTTGATCTTTAAGAACGTATTCTATTATTTTCTCATTTGGGTTAAAAGGTTTTAAATCATCCAACCCTAATGATTTTACAGCAATTTTTATTTTTTCGGTATGCGATATTCCCAAAGAACGTTCTTGCCTTCTTAAATAAAAATCGCCTGCATCCAACATCGCTTGTAATGGGATTAGTCCAATTAATTCTGAACCTGTCACACGTAAACCACGTTCTTGTGCAGACTTGCAAGTTTCATCAAAAGCTTCGTGCATTGAGGTGATACTTATATTGGTTAAGTTATAAGAAATTTGCGCAACACCATATTCTTCAATAAACCAACCGATGCCTTTTACGGCTTTTAGTTTTCCTGGTACACGAACCACATCGCCATTTTTATCTAATACTTTTTTACCGTTTGCTTTTCCATTTTCTGTTTTTGCTCTACCATTTTCACGAATATCAAACGCAATGGCATTTGCTCTTCGCGTAGATGTTGAATTTAAATTCACATTATACGCAATTAAAAAATCACGAGCAGATATGGCTGTAGCGCCAGTCTTTGAAACACTATCATTAAATTCGGCTGGACCAAAATCTGGTTTCCAATTGGGATCGGATAGTTTTTTATTTAAACCTTCGTACTCTCCCGATCTACAATTGGCTAAATTTTTACGTTTTTCTTCTGCTGCAGCTTTTTCATATAAATAGATTGGAATTTGCAACTCCTCACCTACTTGTTTACCTAATTGTTTTGCATATTCTGCCGTTTCTTCTAAAGTGATACCAGCAATTGGTACTAATGGACATACATCGGTCGCGCCAAATCTTGGATGTTCACCTTTATGTTTACTCATATCTATTAGTTCTGATGCTTTTTTAATCAATAAAAAAGCGGCTTTAATAACCTGCTTTGGCTCACCAACAAATGTAATTACAGTGCGGTTTGTTGCTGCACCAGGATCTACATCCAATAATTTAATACCATCTACAGTTTCTACAACCTTGGCTATAGCATTTATTTTATCTAAATCGCGTCCTTCACTAATATTTGGTACGCATTCTATCAATTGTTTTTGCATTTGCTTGATTTTTATTATGCTTCAAAGTTAATCGATTTATTGAGAAAAAAACAATCAATTAAAAAGACTTTAAACATTCTTATTAATAACATTGGCATAAGAATTGAACTATAATAGTACAAAATACTAACTAAAATTTAACTAGCTGACTATCTGCTTATTACGTTATTATTTTTAAAATTATTTTTAACAACAACTATTTAAGTGTCAATTTGACGCATATAAAATTATGAGCAATATAAAAATATTAGACAGTTTGTCACTTCAACATTTAACCGATGGTGAAGCAGAATTAATTCCATTAATGACGCCCGAAGATGAAGAAAAGATGAACAAGGAAAAATTACCAGAGGTATTGCCAATTTTACCTTTACGTAATACCGTTTTATTTCCTGGTGTTGTCATACCAATTACAGCAGGACGCGATTCTTCTATAAAACTAATAAAAGATGCCAATAAAGGGAATAAAACCATTGGTGTAGTTTCTCAAAAAAATGAAGAAATTGAAAACCCAACTATTGATGATATTCATAAAATAGGTACTGTTGCTAAAATTCTTAAGGTCTTAAAAATGCCCGATGGAAATACAATGGTTGTTATACAAGGTCAAAAACGTTTTGAAGTGAACTCAATTGTTCAAGACAAACCTTATCTTAAAGCTACAGTCAATACTTTTGATGAAATTAGATACGAAGGTGAAAAAGAGTTTAAAGCAATTATTGATCAAATTAGAGAGTTGTCTTTAAAAATAATTGAAGAAAACCCAAATTTGCCTAGCGAAGCTTCTGGCGCAATAAAGAATATAAAAAGTGATGCTTTTCTAATTGATTTTGTGTCGTCTAATATGTATTTAGATCTAAGTCAAAAGCAAGAATTACTAAATATAAAAGACCAAAAAGAACGCGCTTTAGCAACTTTAAAGAAAATGAATTCTGAATTACAACGCTTAGAATTACGTAATGATATTCATTCAAAGGTGCGTGAAGATATGGATCAACAGCAACGCGAATATTTTCTACAACAGCAAATGAAAACCATTCAGGAAGAATTGGGTGGCGTTTCATACGACGAAGAAATTGAAGAAATGAAAACGAAAGCGTCCAAGAAAAAATGGACTAGCGACGTTGGAAAAATATTTGACAAAGAATTAGGTCGTTTAAAACGAATGAATCCTCAAGTGGCAGAATATTCGGTACAACGCAATTATTTAGACTTGTTTTTAGAATTGCCTTGGAACGAGTATTCTACCGATAAGTTTGATTTAAAGAAAGCTATAAAAATTTTAAATAGAGATCACGCTGGCTTAGAGAAAGTGAAAGATCGTATCATTGAATATTTAGCTGTATTAAAGCTAAAAAAGGATATGAAATCGCCTATAATTTGCCTTTACGGACCTCCAGGAACTGGGAAAACATCACTTGGAAAATCAATTGCAGAAGCTGTTGGTAGAAAATATGTTCGTTTAGCGCTTGGTGGCTTACGCGATGAAGCTGAAATTCGAGGACATCGAAAAACATACATTGGTGCAATGCCAGGACGTATTATACAAAGTATTAAAAAGGCAAAAACATCCAATCCTGTGATTGTTTTGGATGAAATAGATAAATTATCCAACAGTCGTAATGGCGATCCATCATCGGCTTTATTGGAAGTGTTAGATCCAGAGCAAAATTCAACGTTTCATGATAATTTTTTGGATGTTGATTATGATTTATCAAAAGTTTTATTTATTGCAACAGCCAATAGTTTAGCAACTATTCCTTGGGCATTAAGAGATCGTATGGAGATTATAAATGTTCACGGCTATACTGTTGAGGAAAAAATTGAAATTGCAAAACGTCATTTATTACCAAAGCAAATTGATGCTCACGGAATCAATACAAAAGACATTTCACTTTCCAAAGATGTGTTAGAAAGAATTATTACTGGTTATACTAGAGAATCTGGTGTGCGTGGACTGGATAAAAAAATTGCAAAAGTTTGTAGATACATTGCAAAGTCAATTGTGATGGAAGAAGAATTCAACTCAAAAATTAAATTATCTGAATTGGAAAGCATTCTTGGTATTGCACGTTTGGAACGCAGTAAATATGAAAATAATGAAACTGCTGGTGTTGTAACAGGTTTAGCTTGGACACAAGTTGGTGGTGATATATTGTTTATTGAATCAATTCTATCCAAAGGTAAAGGACTTTCCATTACAGGAAACTTAGGTAAAGTAATGAAGGAATCTGCAACAATTGCAATGGAATACATTCAATCAAATGCTGAAAAATTTGGCATTAAACAAAAAACTCTAGATAACAATAAAATACACGTACACGTACCCGAAGGTGCAACACCAAAAGATGGTCCAAGTGCAGGAATTGCAATGCTAACTTCATTTATATCTAGTTTTACACAACGTAAAGTAAAATCTAAAATAGCAATGACTGGAGAAATTACCTTACGTGGTAAAGTTTTACCAGTAGGCGGATTGAAAGAAAAAATATTAGCAGCCAAGCGTGCAAATATTAAAGAAATTATTTTGTGTGCAGAAAACAGGAAAGATATTGATGAAATAAATCAAAAATACATTAAAGGTTTAAAATTTCATTATGTTACCGAAATGAGTGACGTTATTGACATTGCTTTATTGAAACAAAAAGTTAAGAATGCTAAGAAACTTTAATTTTATAACAAAAAATCAATAAAAAAAAACCTATTATATTTCAAAATATAATAGGTTTTTTTTAGTTAAATAATTTTAATGAAATTTCTTTACGCCAGCTTCAATCGCAATTTTTAACGTATTTTCACTTGGCGGAATAGGACACGAATACTTATCATTATAAGCACAATATGGATTATAAGACTGGTTAAAATCAATACTAATCATATCCGTTTTTGGTTGTTCTAAATCTAAATATCTTCCACCAGGATAAGTTGTCATGCCATTAGTCACATCCATAAAAGGCAAAAATAAATGATTTTGAAAACCATCTTTTTTAATTAATTCTAAATTTTGATATATATCCAATTTATGTTGTTTATTCTGTAAAGAAAAATGAGCTTCACCAAATTTAATATAATCCACAACTCTACTAGTTGTTGTTAACATTTTAAATGGCTTCTCGTTTGGTGTACGTACAAATTTAGCGTTAATGATAAATTTCTCGGCAATTGGATAAAAATCCAATGTCACAAAATGATTAAAATCTTCATCTGTTAGAGGACTCTTGCTCTTATTAGCAAATTCAATATTTTTTTGATATTGAAAGTCTTTAGCTGATTCTATTGCTACATTACTAGTTCCTTTTTTACAAGATACTAGTAATGTAAATACTGCTATTATATATATTTTAATCATAATTCTATTTTCTTTATTTAATGTGAATGTCCGCCACCTTCTGCGCCAACTAAGGCATAAGCACCTTTAATTAAGATTTTATCGGTAGGTTTTATTTTATCTGATTTAATTTGCGTAAAATTAGCATAACTTCTCTCTACTTCTACTTCAATTGGTTCAAAAATAAAATTTCCGTTTTCTTGTTCTTTTAATTTTAGTATTACGCTATGATCGCCATCTTCGGTAATAGCATCTGTTGGAATTGCCATTGCTTTTTTACTTTCTATTTCAATTTCCGCATCTACAAACATACCAATATCAAATGAATTCTTTGTATCGTGATGTAGATGACCGTGTACTTTTACGGTTCTACTCTCTGTGTCAATAGATTTCCCTACCAAATGCACTTCAGCCTCATAATACGTATTGGAAACTTCTGGAATTCTAAATCTAATTTTTTGATCTTTTTTAATTTTCATGGCGTCTTTTTCAAAAACAGTCAATTCTATATGAATGTGTTTTATATTAATGATTTCCATAATCTTATCGGCTTTAGAAATATGTGTTCCTTTACTGACATTTATTTCAGAAATACTACCACTTATACTTGAATACAAAGTAATAACCGATGTGAAATTTCCTTGCTCAACATTCGTTAAATTAATATTTAACAATTTAATTTTTTTTCGTAAACCATTTAGTTTTGCCAATTTACGTTTGTATTCGCTTGCTGCTTTTTGATAACTTTTTTGGGATGTAATTTGTTCGTTATACAATGTTTGTTGTCTTTCGTACTCCGATTTCAGATAGACCATTTGCTCTTTTATTTCTAAATACTCTTGTTGCATATCTATAAAATCGGGATTTTCTAGAGTTACTAAAGCTTGTCCTTTTCTTACTTTATCGCCAATTAATAACTTTGATTTTTTGATAAATCCATCATAAAAAGAACTGATGATTTCCTTACTTTGTGGCGGAGCATCAATCATTCCTGTTGTTTTTACAATTTCAGGAAAGTTTTGTTCGCTTAATGAACCAAGTAGCATTTTACTGCTTTCGAATTGTGCTTTAGAAATTAGAATCCCTTCATCTTTGTGATTATCTTTACTGTTTTCTGCTTCTGGATGCTTATGATTGTCATCATTTTGATGTGTCTTTTTATCTTTACAACTTGTTATCGTTAAAAATAACAATAGTAATAGAATATGTTTTATATGTTTCATTTTATCTGTTTTTATTAATTGCAATGTCATTCTGAACAAAGTGACGAATGACACACTATAATGTTAAATTATTTAATTGAATAATTGTTTGATTGTATTTATTTAAATCTTCTAAATACGCTAATTTAATATCGTAAGTAGTTTCTAAACTTTGAATGTATTTAAAAAAGTCTATTTCACCATTTTTAAAACTACTGCTTGCTATTTTTAAAATAGCATCGGCTAATTGTTTGCCTTCTATATTATAATAGTTTAAGTTCTCATCGTATTTAGATAATAGCGACAATAACTGTTGCTGTTTTGAGGCTAATAAAAGTTTGTAATTATTTGCTTGTTCTTCTACTATGTCTTGCTCCAATTTGGCAATTTTAAGTTTTGCTTTTTTCGCACCTTTTAATAAAGGAATATTCATCCCTACTTGAAAACCGTTTGAATTGCCATCAATAAAAGAATTAATCTCGTAATTGTAACCTAAATTAAATTTAGGCAACAAGTCTGTTTTTGCCAACTTGTATTTGGCATCTAGAATTTTATCTTGTGCTTTAAATTGTGTCAAACCGATGTTACTATCAATTTCTTTAGATTGAATTGCCAATTTCTCTAAAGGGACAAATGCTACATCAATTGCATTATCTTGTACAACTTGCTGTATTTTCAATAAAGCCAAAGCAACATCTTTTTGTACTTGCCTGTATTTTAATTGCACTTGTTTGAATTTGGATTTAGCCGTTATTTTTTCCAAATAATTAGTTGCTCCCAATTCAAATTTTCGATTAGATTTATGTGCAAAATCGGCATACAAACTATCCAAAATACGATAAACAGTTTCTTTCTCCTTATAGTATAAATAATTGTAATAAGAGGCACTAATTTGCTTATCCAGTTCATTTCTATGAATAGCATAATTACTTTCTGTTACACCAATTTTTGAATTACGGAATGCCTTATTTGCTTTATAAACCAATGGCAAACTAAAATTTTGCGAAACGCCAAACGCATTAAAAACACCTTTGTCTTCGGTTATTTTATCATTAAACCAATTGTATGTAAAATTAGTATTTCCAAATTCATTTGGTGCGTTTGCAATGACTATTGCCTTATCTGTTTTTAACTTTAAGGCTTTTAAATTACTGTTATTTTCAAACGTCAACTGTTTTAATTCAATTAATGAAAGTTTTTTTGTTTGCGCATTTAATCCCATAGTAAAAATTAAAATCAACACTGTGATTACTGCTTTTTCACCTTTTAAATGAATGCGTTTCTGTTCTTTTTTCTTGTTAAAAATGACATATAAAACTGGTAAAACAAACAAGGTTAAAATGGTAGATGTTACTAAACCACCAATAACTACGGTTGCTAAAGGTCTTTGCACTTCGGCACCAGCACCATTTGAAATTGCCATTGGTAAAAACCCTAATGCAGTAGATAAAGCCGTTAATAAAACGGCTCTTAATCTACTTTTTGCACCAAATATTATTAATTTATCATCGTTTTTCATACCATTTTGTTTCAACTCTTTAAACTCTTGTATCAATACAATACCGTTTAAAACGGCAACACCAAATAAGGCAATAAAACCAACACCAGCTGAAATACTAAAAGGCAAATCTCTAAGCCATAAAAACAGTACGCCACCTACTGCTGCAAAAGGAATTGCAGTATAAATTAGTAAGGCTTCTTTAACGGATTTAAACGCAAAATACAATAACACAAAAATCAATAATAATGCAATTGGCACTGCAAATGCCAAACGTTTTTTTGCGGATTGCAAGTTCTCAAATTGTCCACCAAAAGTAACCGAATAACCAACAGGAATGTCCACTTTTGCATCCATAATTTCTTTAATATCATCTACAACCGATTGCAAATCGCGATTTCTTACATTAATTCCAACCACAACTCTACGTTTTGTGTCGTCTCTAGATATTTTTGCTGCCCCTTTTTTGTAAGAAATCGTTGCTAATTCACTTAATGGAATTTTTCCGCCATTAGGCAAATCTACAAATAAGTTTTTAACATCTGATATATCTTGTCTATTGACTTTGTCTAATCGCAAAACCAAATCGAATTTCTTTTCGCCTTCAAAAATGCTTCCTGCGTTTCTGCCAGCAAATCCCATAGCAATCATTTCATTTAAATCGGAAATATTTAAGCCATATCGTGCAATTTTATTACGCTTAAATGTCACATTCATTTGCGGTAAACCAGCGGTTTTTTCTACCGTAATATCGGCAGCACCAGTTACATTTTTAATGGCATGTTTAATTTCGTTTGCTTTTTTATCGAGTAAATCTAAATCATCACCAAAGAGCTTTATGGCAATATCTGCACGTGTTCCAGAAATTAACTCGTTAAATCGCATTTCAATGGGTTGCGTAAACTCCACTTCCATGTTTGGAATAATTTCTAATGCTTCTTTAAGTTTATTCGCAAGTTCATCTTTGGTTTTTGCAGAAGTCCATTCGCCTTTGGGTATTAACGTAATTATCACATCACTTTCTTCCATAGACATTGGATCTGTTGGAACTTCAGCAGCACCAATTCTAGTAACTACTTGTTTCACCTCTGGAAATTCTTTAAGAACTTGCTCAATTTTTGTGGTCATTTCAACGGTTTTTTTGAGTGACGTACCTGTTTTCAAAACGGGCTGAATTACAAAATCACCTTCATCTAAAGTTGGCATAAATTCAGCCCCTAAGGTGGAAAATAAATATACAGTAGCAATTAAAATCGCAATAGATACTGCAATTACCAAGCGTTTTGTTTTTAAAACCCAGCGAATCATTGGCTCGTATATTCTTGTGAAAAGTCGCATTAATCTATTGGAAATATTTTTATTGGATTGGTTATCGGGTTTTATGATTAAACTTGCAAATGCAGGAATAAATGTTAAACCAAAAACAAGTGCGCCAATTAAAGCAAAACTAAAAGTCATTGCCATTGGTTTAAACATTTTACCTTCAATACCACCAAGTGTTAAAATAGGTATAAAAACAATTAAAATAATTAATTGTCCAAATATGGCAGATGACATCATTTTTGAAGCTGCTCCTAAGGTTACATCATCTCTCACATCTTGTGCTTGCCTTTTACTCAAAGATGCAAACTCTGCTTTTTGAGACGTTATTTTAAAGGCGACAAATTCAACTATAATTACGGCGCCATCAATTATAATTCCAAAATCTATGGCACCCAAACTCATTAAATTAGCATCTACACCAAAGAGAAACATCATTCCTAAAGTGAATAATAAAGAAAGTGGAATTATGGAGGCAATAACCAAACTAGAACGCCAATTACCCAATAATAAAACCACCACAAAAATCACGATTAAAATCCCTAAAATTAAATTTTCATAAATGGTAAAAGTGGTTCGTTCTATCAATTCACTTCGGTCTAAAAA
Source organism: Flavobacteriaceae bacterium (assembly GCA_036478895.1). GTDB lineage: Bacteria > Bacteroidota > Bacteroidia > Flavobacteriales > Flavobacteriaceae > S010-17. The sequence continues at coordinate 11,219 of JAZGEV010000026.1, forward strand.
ACCATTGATATATACACCATCTGGTAATGATTTTTCAATGGATTTTACACGTTTTTTAACCGCTTCGATAACTTGTTTGGAATTACCACCTTTAAGCATCATAACTTGCCCCATCACTTTTTCGCCTTCGCCATTGGCTGTAATTGCACCAAAACGCATTGCAGAGCCAAAACCAACTTTTGCAACGTCTTTTACCAAAATTGGTAAGCCATTTTTGTTGGTTACTACGGTGTTTTTAATATCATCTAACGAAGTCATTAAACCTTCGCCACGTATAAAATACGATTGATTGGTTTTTTCGATATAACCGCCACCAGCAACACTATTGTTTTTTTCTAATGCCATAAAAATATCGGCAGTTGAAATATTCATTGCGTTTAATTTAGCCGTATTAATAGCAACTTCGTATTGTTTTAAAAATCCGCCCCAAGTATTAACTTCAACAACGCCTTTTATTCCAGATAGTTGTCGTTTTACAATCCAATCTTGGATGGTTCGCAATTTAGTGGCATTGTATTTATCTTTGTAGCCTTCTTTTACATCAAGCGTATATTGATAAATTTCGCCTAAACCTGTTGTAATTGGTCCCATTTCTGGACTACCAAATCCTTCTGGAATATTTTCGCGAACGGAAATTAATTTTTCGGATATTAATTGTCTTGGCAAATAAGTTCCCATGCTTTCCTCAAAGACAATGGTGACTACAGATAATCCAAATTTTGACGTAGATCTAATCTCTACAACGCCTGGTAAATTAGACATTTCTAATTCTACCGGATAGGTAATAAATTGTTCTATATCTTGCGTAGATAGGTTTTGTGAAGTCGTGATTACTTGCACTTGGTTATTGGTCACATCTGGTACAGCGCCAATAGGTATTTGTGTTAGCGAATAAACCCCAAACCCTATTACAACCGAAGTGAATAGGAATATGATGAATTTATTTTTAATGCTAAAATTTATTATTTTTGATAACATATACTTTTATTAAAAAGTTGAAAATAAATAGTTATTATTTATTGTATTACTGAACTGCATATTTAATTTTTTATAGTACTTTTTAGAATATTCAAAGACTCTGAAATAAATTTAGAGTGCGCGTTATATTACTGTAATTTTAAAGTGACGTTATTTTAATATAAATTCAGAGTGACGTTATTTAATGTAAATTTAAAGTGACGCTCTTTTGCAATAAATTTAGAGTAACGTATTTATAAAAAGATTATAAATGATGAAATTTACACTAAACGTGGTGGTTGAAAAATCTTTTGTTTTTCGAAAGTAGAAAATTCATCTTGATAGTAAAAATTGGTTTTTTTACTATCAATAAATGGATTTGTTTTAAATGTGATGGTATAAAAATCTAACAAGACGTCAATTTGAATGGATTGTGAAGCACAATCGTGATGAATTGGTGCGTGTTTATGATTTTTTTCTTCTTCTTGGTGTTGTTCTTTATGGCTTTCTTTTAAATCGCCATAATGTTTGGATACGAAAGTTAAGAAACTATCGCCATATTTTTCTTGATGTAAATTAGCGTGTTCTATAAACTCTCTTAATTGCAAAACATCCCCAAAATGAATGTTTGCACTTTGGAAAAAGAACAATGTAGAGAATAGTAAACTTGCTAATTTAATCATTAGGACAAATATAGAGAATTAAATCTTAATGAGATTATAGCTTATTTTATGACACACTAAGCATCAATTCTAAAATTGATACTAAATTCATTACTATAGCAAGTCGTGTAGCTAATGCTAGAAAAATTCCAATTAAAAAAATGAATTTATGTTTTCATAAAGTTCTTTTAAAAAGTTAGTTATTCCACACTTTCTATAGGATTATTTAACCAAATAAGCATATTCGATAAAATAGCCATATCAATATTTGAAGTATTTTTTAACGCAAATTCAACTACCTTATTATCCTTGACTAATATTGCAGTAGCGTTTTCATTAAATGAAATTTCTGGGCTTAGTATTCTATATTCTTTATCTTTTACTAAAAACTCTTTATAAGTCTTATCCCATACGGAAAAATAAAAGAAATGCTTCGTTGTCTTACCTGTTTTAATATTAAAAACCTCAATATTTCCTTCATAAAAATATTGCAAACTTGGTGTCATATCCATACTTTTGGCAACTTCCAATTCATTAACTTCTATATAAGTTAAATACAATTCGTATTTATCGGTCTTAATATTTTGTGCAAAAGCATTCAAAGCGACCATAAATATCACGATTAATAAGAATTTCTTTTTCATTTTTCTTTTTTTAATAATGTTCTATGAAACTATTTTCAATAACTATGCCAAACCAATGGCATTATAGCTGTTAGTTATTTTATATAATTCATTTAAGTTAACATTCCTC
>JAZGEV010000027.1:0-15456 GCA_036478895.1 Flavobacteriaceae bacterium
CGGGAAATTTTCAATCGTGATTTTTTTCTGTATTGTTTTAAATCCCAAATACTGAAAAACAATGGTGTACTTTCCTTTTTTGGATAGTTTTAATTCGTATTTACCTTCATCATTTGTAGTTGTTCCTTTATAAGTATCTTTGATGAATACATTTACAAATGGTAAATTTTCGCCTTTACTATCGGCTACCAAGCCAACAATTTGCCCATTAAAATGTATTGATCCTAAAAGGAAAATAAGCGTTACATAAATCTTGTTCATAAAAAGGTGTTTTTATAATAGACGTTGTTAATTTATTAAAAGTGTCTAAATTATATACAAACTTATTTTAAACGTTTTGATTTAGTATTAATTGTATGTTAAATATTTGTAGGGTTAATGAATTGTAGTGGGGAATAGGTGATTATAAAGTATTGTCGTCTATGTTAGAAAACATCAATTTTAATATATATAGATGTACTAATTTAAAAAACTATAATAAGACAATTATTAAAAGGTAAAACAAATTCCAATTACAGGTTTATCATTTAAAAAATTAAATGTAAAATTAGTTTGTAATTTTTTTTTATTTTTTATTTGAATTATATGTATCCGCAAACTTTTTATAATCTTTAACTTTGGGAGCAATAATACTAGCAGCTACTATGAAAACTGCTGAAAAACCCAAACCTCGCATCATTTCTTTTTGTTTGATCTTTCCTTCTGTTTGACTACCTTTTACAAAAGCATATCCCATTCCAACAGCCATACCTGAATACGCCACAATTTTAGAAGTTTTTCTCTTCCTTTTCATTTTATTATATTGAATTGTTAAATTAGTTTTTAAGGATTGCTCCATTTCAGTATTGTCTATAAATTTTATGGCTTCACTAGGCATACTATAATTTATTCCTTCCAATTCAATATAATAGTTTTTATAATTAAAAAAAAATTGACTAAATTACATTTGAGTAATCATTATAAAGATAAGTGATAATATTGTTTTTTTCATTTTATATATTTTTAAAGTTTGTAAAAGTACCATTTTTAAAACAAAAATTACATATTGCGTCGATATTGACCACCAACACTAAACAATCCCAGCTGCCGCACAAGTAATCCATAGTGGCTACCGCACGATTTTATCGTGTGGTGTTTCAAAAAAAAAACTACTTTAAAAGTCAAAATTTATTTTTTTTACTTGTCTCGACTCCACTCGACTTGACAGTATTATATCATTGAGCTTGTCGTAATGAAAACCCAAAACAATTTTACTCAGCAGCCCTAATTTTTACTCGATGTTAGCGATTCACACCACGCCAAAGGCGTTAAGGTTTTGTACAAAAAAAAAGAATTTATTAAATATAGATCCCGCTATTTCCTTCACTTTCGCTCGGAAGCGGGATAAGCGATTCACACCACGCCAAAGGCGTGGGTTCTCTGCTTACATATTTCGGCGATATTGACCGCCAACACTAAACAACGCATTGGTAATTTCACCCAAAGAGCACACTTTAGTCGCTTCCATTAATTGCTCAAAAATATTTTCATTGTTAATAGATTTCTCTTGTAACAATTGCAATTGTTCGGTTACTCTATCAACATTTCCTTTGTTCAAATTTTCAACAACATCTATCTGATATTTTTTCTCGGTTTCTGTTGCTCTAATAACTTCTTTAGGAATTTCGGTTGGTGATCCTTTGGAACTTAAAAATGTATTCACGCCAATTATTGGAAATTCTCCAGTATGTTTTAAGGTTTCATAATACAGACTTTCTTCTTGTATTTTACTGCGTTGATACATCGTTTCCATTGCACCTAAAACGCCACCACGATCGGTTATTCTATCAAATTCAATGTAAATGGCTTCTTCTACCAAATCGGTTAATTCTTCAATAATAAAAGCACCTTGTATTGGGTTTTCATTTTTGGCTAAGCCTAATTCTTTATTGATAATTAATTGAATGGCCATGGCTCTTCGCACACTTTCTTCCGTTGGCGTTGTAATAGCTTCGTCATACGCATTGGTATGTAACGAATTACAGTTGTCATAAATAGCATATAACGCTTGTAGTGAGGTTCTAATATCATTAAAATCAATTTCTTGCGCGTGCAAAGATCTTCCCGAAGTTTGAATATGGTATTTTAACATTTGCGCTCTTTCATTGGCGCCGTATTTTAATTTCATGGCTTTTGCCCAAATTTTACGAGCCACACGACCAATTACAGAATATTCTGGATCAATACCATTTGAGAAAAAGAACGATAAATTAGGGCCAAATTTATTAATATCCATACCGCGAGATAGATAATACTCCACATACGTAAATCCGTTTGAAAGTGTAAATGCCAATTGCGAAATTGGATTTGCGCCAGCTTCTGCAATATGATAACCAGATATTGAAACCGAATAAAAATTACGCACTTTATTTTCGATAAAATATTCTTGCACATCGCCCATTAATCGCAAAGCGAATTCAGTCGAAAAAATACATGTATTCTGTGCCTGATCTTCTTTTAAAATATCAGCTTGAACCGTACCTCTTACTTTAGCAATAGTTTCGTATTTAATTTTGGTATAAATATCTAAAGGCAAAATCTCATCACCTGTAACGCCTAAAAGCAGTAAACCTAAACCATTATTTCCTTGAGGCAATTCACCTTGATAAGCTGGTCTTTCTACGCCTTTTTCTTTGTAAATGGAAGCTATTTTTTGTTCAGTCTCTTTTACTAAATCGTTTTCACGGATGTGTTTTTCACATTCTTGATCGATTGCTGCATTCATAAAAAAACCAAGTAACATTGGTGCTGGACCATTTATGGTCATAGAAACCGATGTCATTGCATTGGTCAATTCAAACCCAGAATACAACTTTTTTAAATCATCCAAACAACAGATAGAAACGCCTGCATTTCCAATTTTACCATAAATGTCTGGTCTAATATTTGGGTCATTTCCATACAAAGTAACACTATCAAACGCTGTTGATAAACGCTTTGCTGGCATTCCTAAACTCACATAATGGAATCGTTTATTGGTACGTTCTGGTCCGCCTTCACCAGCAAACATTCTTGTTGGGTCTTCACCAGTTCGTTTAAACGGATAAATTCCTGCTGCAAATGGAAACTCTCCAGGTACATTCTCGGTCATTGTCCAATATAAAATATCGCCCCAAGCTTCGTATTTTGGCAAAGCTATTTTTGGAATCTCTAATTGAGATAATGAGGTTGTGTGAGTTTTTATATTTATGTTTTTATCACGAACTTTAAAGGTGTAAATATCGTTTTTGTAACGCTGAATTTTCTCTTGCCAGTTGATGATTGTTGTCCAATGGTATGGATTTAAATCCATTTTTACTCGCGTAAATTCTTTGAAGAGTAGTTTTAAAAATTGGATTTGAGATTCCTCGTCGCTCGTGATTTGCTTTGTTGGTATGACATTGGTATTTGCTTTATCATTTTGAGTGGAACGAAGAATTTTATCTTCGTTAAGGCCATTTTCGTTAAGTAAAGATTCTTCACTATCGTTCAGAATGATATTTGCCTTGACATTTGTTTTTGTGTTTGATACGGAAAGAATTGTCTGATAAATACCATATAATTTTTGAGCAATGGCTTTTTGTGCTATGGCTTTTTTACCATAAGCACGATTTATTTCAGTAATTTCGGATAAATAACGTGTTCTATTTGGCGGAATGATGAATTGTTTTTTACTCATTTCTGAGCTAATTTCAAAATCACTTTCTAATGAATTATTAAATTTAGCAGAAACTTTATCCATAATAGCTTTGTACAGACTATTCATGCCTGGATCATTAAATTGTGACGCAATAGTACCATAAACTGGCATGTCTTCCATTGGCGTATCCCATAAATTATTGTTGCGCATGTATTGTTTTTTTACATCGCGCAAAGCGTCTAAAGCACCTCTTTTATCAAATTTATTGAGTGCAATAAGATCGGCAAAATCGAGCATGTCAATTTTTTCTAATTGTGTTGCAGCACCATATTCTGGAGTCATTACATATAAAGCAATATCAGAATGTTCGGTAATTTCGGTATCACTTTGTCCTATTCCCGAAGTTTCTAAAATAATTAAATCATAGTTGGCTTGTTGTAAAATTGCAAGCGCATCATTTACGTGTCTCGATAAGGCTAAATTAGATTGTCGTGTTGCTAAAGAGCGCATATAAACACGGTCATTTTTAATAGCGTTCATACGTATTCTATCTCCTAGTAAAGCACCACCTGTTTTTCTTTTTGATGGATCTACCGATACAATGGCTAGCGTTTTATTTGGAAAATCAATTAAAAAACGACGTACCAATTCATCCACCAAAGATGATTTTCCTGCACCTCCAGTTCCTGTAATTCCTAGAACTGGTACTTGAGAATTGGTGTCTTTTGTAAAAAGCGTATCAAACTCGTTTGCTTTATTTTCTGCTATAGAAATTAAACGAGCAATGGTTGTTATGTCTTTATCGGCTAAACTTTTTGTGATATTTTTTCCTTTTGGAAGATTTAGTGGCAAGACTTCAAAGTCACATGTTGAAATCATATCATTAATCATGCCTTGTAAACCCATTGCTCTACCGTCATCTGGAGAATAAATTCGGGTTATACCATAATCCATTAAATCTTTAATCTCGGAAGGTAGAATAACGCCACCGCCACCGCCAAAAATTTTGATTTGAGGCGCGCCTTTTTCTTGTAACAAATCATACATATACTTAAAATACTCATTGTGTCCACCTTGGTATGATGTTAATGCAATGGCATTTGCATCTTCTTGTATGGCAGTATTTACAACTTCTTCTACACTTCTATCGTGCCCTAAATGTATCACCTCAACTCCAGTAGCTTGAATAATTCTACGCATGATATTTATTGAAGCGTCATGTCCATCAAATAGGGATGCTGCAGTTACAATTCGGATTTTATTTTTGGGTTTATATACTGGTATTTGCTCCATTATTATACGTTGTTTTGGAAGGCAAAGTTACATAAATATAAAGAGATGTGAAAATTACATTTCATCTAATAAAATCAACAACTCGGTAATTAATTCTAAGCATTAGATGTAAATCCACGTATCTTTACAAAGAATCATTAATTACAAATTTCATCACATGAAAAGTCAAACAAAAAGAATAGGATACATTGCCATATATTACTTCATTGCAGTTGCGTTTAGATACTATATTTTAAAAGTGCGTCCCAATTTTTTTACCAATGCAGATGTTTTTATACAAATATTACTCGAAGGGATTGGACCACTTTTAGGAGGTTTATTAATGATAAAAGTTTTTAAACGAAAAAATGATTTAAGTTTATTTCCAATTGGCTTTTGGACATCTATAATTCTTGTAGCCATTCCAATTCTATTATTCACTTTGGTTGGGATAATAAATACCGGAACACCTTATTATAGTCTTGGACCAAAAATAGTTGGAGGCGCAATTATCTATGGGTTATTTGAAGAATATGGCTGGCGAGCTTATTTACAAACGGAATTAAAAGATTTGAAAAAAATATACAAGTACTTAATTATAAGTGTTTTGTGGTATGCTTGGCATTTAGAATTTGGCTTTACGCTTAATCATTTAATGTCTTACGGTTTTATTCTTGCAGGTACAATTGGTATTGGAAAAGTAGCCGATGTTAGTAAATCGTTAATTTTAGTCGCCTTATTTCATGCGTTCTTTAATTTGTTTTACATCTCAAAAGAATTGGAAGGTGTTACCAATTTTCAAACGATTGGCATCTTGAGCATATCCATATTATCCATTATTGGTGTAATGGTTTGGAATGGAAGAAAAAAACGATTGGCATTAGAGAATCAATTATAATTTACTATTCTTTCCCATCAACATAATCTTGAAGATATTTAAAACGTGGTGTTAATTTGCCATCTTTAGTCATTCTGGCGCGTTGTAAAACACCATCTGCATCATTATTGAAAAAAGCAGGAATTACATATTTTCCAAACATTTTACCAAAACCAACCGAAGCATCATTGGGCAACTCACAAGGTAAATTATCAACAGCCATAACTGCAATGGCATTTTTGTTTTTATAATCGGTTTCTTTTTCTGTTAAAGGATCATAACCGTAAACAGGGTTTGCAATGGTTGATGGTTTTATGGTACAAGCCACTGGCCCATCAATATCACAACTTACATCAGCAACAACTTTAATGTTAAAATTGGCTGATTTTGCATCTTCTCGTGTAAAAATAAACGGCGAGCCTGTTCCAAAAAAATGTCCCGAGATGTACAAATCAGCTACTTTGGCAAAACGCATAAAGTTACTATCATAATCTGTTGGGTTGTTGTAAAAATCGTATTTGTCTATTGTTTTTTTATCCTTTCGGATGTTGTAATCCATCACATCCAATTGGGTATAAACAGACTCATTGTACGTATTATTCAAAAAATCTGATGGTGAAACCTCTTTCATTGCCATACCATCGAGCATTTCTTTAGCGCCACCGCTTACTTTGCCTTTTCCAGTAAGAACTACTTTTATATTGGGTAGTGTTTTTTTGATTTCTTTTAAATTTTCTATCAAAGCTTTTTGATCTTTGGAGTGTTCTGCTTTTACTAGATCAAACGTTTCGTATTTTAAACCATACGCTCTAAATCCATTATAAGCTCCAACAATACCAGCATATCTGCCAAAAGCAACTGTTCTATGTTCCTTGGTATTGGTAATTGCTTCGTGATCGTACATTTCTATATTCTTACTTAAAAAAGCACGCATTAAATCGCGATTATAAGGTTGCTTTTTAAACGTATGTGAAAAGAAAAAATAAGATTTATGCGCTATTAAATCATCAATTGGCACTTCTTTTACGCCAAGTAACACATCACAATCAGAAATATCATTTGTTACAACCAAGCCTTTGGCTTTATACTCTTCATCGGTAAACACACGAATATCCGAACTTTCTATTTTAATTTCTAAATTGGGATACTGTTTTAATAAATCTGCACAAGCATCAGGAGAAAAAACAACACGTCTATCTGGCGGATTTTTACGTTCTTTTATAATGGCTAACTTCATAATATCTATATTTGGAATGAATTTTGCGTAAAAATAAAGGTAAATGTAGTTTTTAACAAGAAAATGACTAGAAAAACACAGAGAGAAGTCTTTCTTCTCTTTTCTATTCTCTTTTTTGACTGAAAAGATTACCTTTGCACACGTTCTTTATAGATAAACGAAATACGTTTATATTAAAATAGTCTAGAGTCTTGTTTATACAAGTCTTAAGTCTAAAAATAATTGGGGATGACTGGTTTTGACTGCAAGGTTAATTGAGTTATAAGCATGTCGAGTAATGAAGTTGAACTCGTAAAACGCTATTTCAAATTTTACACGGTGAAAATAATTTCGCTTTAGCTGCATAATCTGAATCACAGTAGGATAATGCCTAGTCTCGCCAGGCGAGAAAGCTAAATATCTCTATAAAAGCCTTGGTTAACGGCGTTTTGAATTGAGGTATCGTAAAAGTAAACCTAGAAATAGAGAGGTCTTGGTTCTGTTTTGAAATTAAAAAGAATAAGCATAAAGTGGATTGTCTTTGGTCAGCTTTTTGTCGAAAATTAATTAAAGAATACACATGTAGAAAGTAATTTACTTACTTGTTTGGACGAGAGTTCGATTCTCTCCATCTCCACTAAAGCCTATAAATGTTGACATTTATAGGCTTTTCTTTTTTTATTTTTTATTAGAAACAAAAAAAATACAAATACACCTGTAATAATGTTTAGATTTAGCCACTAATTAAATAAAAACTATTGTGAGTAACGATTTTTATAAAACAAAAATAGTACCCTATAAAGGTATTATTATTAAAATTTGTAGGGCTTATACAAACTCTCAAGAAGATTTTGAAGATTATTATCAAGAGGTTTGTTTGCAAATTTGGCGAAGCAATGACAACTTTAAAGAACAATCTAAATGGTCAACTTGGATTTATAGATTAAGTATAAATGTATGCTTAACCTTACTTAAAAAAAGTAAGAACAAACATCAAAATTTTGTATCAGATTTTGTTTTACCCAATTTAATTGAAGAAACTAATGTTTTTCCTGATGAATCTTTAAATCAATTATATGACGCTATTAAACAATTATCCGAAATTGATAGGGCTGTTATATTATTATATCTTGAAGAAAAAACCTATCAAGAAATTGCAAAAATTATAGGTACTAATGCTAATAATATAGGCGTACGCATAAAAAGAATAAAAGAACGATTAAAAAAAATATTACAAAAATAAAAATTATGACTAAATCTATTGAACAAATTTGGAAAGAGGGATTTTTAAGAACCGATTCTTTAATTGCCCCGCAAGTAGTAAGCATCTATAATAAAAAATCTATGCACATTGTAGATAAGTTTAAACGCACTTTTAAAATTAATTACTACGCCATATTCATTTTTTCGATTTTGAATTTTTTCCTTTACAATCATCTAGGCTTTCCATACATTGGAGGTATTATATTTTTCCTTTTAATTGGCATTCTTATACGAAGTAATAAGCATAAAAAGAAATTGGAAAATTTAGACACAAATGTTAGTAGTTTTCAATATTTAACGTCTTTTAAAAACTGGCTAAATGACAGTATAAATGAAAATAAAAAAATGATGCGTATTTTTTATCCTTCTATGTTTTTATTAGCAATTTTTACAATAGCAAGCCCATTATTAAAAACCGAAGAGTTTAAAGAATTCCTCCAAAATAGCGACCTCTATCTTATTAAAGGTATTCCGTTAGTATTTATAATTGGTGTATTATTTGTAATTGGTACTGTTACTTATTATAGTGATAAAATATATTTGTGGGATTTAAAATTAGTTTATGGTAAAATGTATTCAAAATTAGATGACTTAATTTCCGAAATTGAATTATTAAGATCCGCAGAAAAATAACAGTTTCAAAAAAAAATTTAGTATTTTCGGTTTTCTAATATTTAGCACTTGCAAAAAATAATAATTTCCGTTACAAATGATTTAACAACAGACCAACGCGTCCATAAAGTTTCTACATCTATACAAAAAATGGGGTATGAAATACTTTTAGTAGGTAGAAAATTAGAAAACAGTCAAAAATTAGAACGAAATTATAAAACCCACAGAATAGATTTATTATTTAATAAAGGATTTTTATTCTATGCGGAATACAATGTCAGATTATTTTTATATTTATTATTTAAGAAAAAAGCTATTTTATTAGCCAATGATTTAGATACATTATTGCCAAATTATTTAGTTTCAAAAATTCAAAATAAAAAATTAATCTATGACAGTCACGAATTATTTACCGAAGTTCCAGAACTTGTAAACCGTCCAAAAACACAAAGAATTTGGTTAAAATTAGAACAAAGGATTGTGCCAAAATTAAAGAATTCCTACACAGTTTGTAACTCAATCGCCAATTATTACAATACTAAATATAAAACTGATTTTAAAGTTGTAAGAAACATTCCTGTTTTTGTGAAGCAAGAAGTTAGAAGTAGGGAACTAGAGGTAAGAAGCAAGAAGCAAGAGGCAATACCAAAGACTATCATCTACCAAGGCGCAACAAATATAGGAAGAGGTTTAGAATTAATGATAGAGACGATGGCATTTTTAAATAATCATCAACTAATAATAATAGGTGGTGGCGAAATTTTAAGCGATCTAAAAGAGAAAGTTCTAAAAGAAAATCTTGAACATAAAATCACTTTTTTAGGTAAAAAAACACCAACCGAGTTAAAAAAAATAACACCAACAGCAGATTTAGGCATTAGTATTGAAGAGGACTTAGGCCTAAATTATAGATATGCACTGCCTAATAAACTTTTTGATTATATACACGCAAATGTGCCTGTTTTAGTGTCCAATTTACCTGAAATGAAAGCGGTTGTTAATCAATATAATATTGGTGAAATTGTGATTGAAAGGACGCCAAAAGTTCTAGCAAATCAAATTGAAAATTTGTTGAATTCAGACTTATCATCCATTAAAGAAAATTTGAAAATTGCGGCTCAAAAACTCACATGGAAAAATGAAGAGAAAGTACTTCGAGACCTATTCCACAATATTAAGTAAAAACCCTTGATTATTAATGCCTTGCAAGCAATAAACTTGTTAATAACTTCATCGAAACTATCTCACTTCAAAACACATTAAAACACCTTGTTTTAGTATATTTGTTTCTTATAAATTTTTGATATAAAAACACGTTGAAAAATGAGTGAAGATAAAAATAAAAAAAGCAATTACGGAGCCGATAGTATTCAGGCGTTAGAAGGTATGGAGCATGTAAGAATGCGTCCATCGATGTATATTGGAGATGTTGGTGTGCGTGGATTACATCACTTAGTTTATGAAGTTGTAGATAATTCTATTGATGAGGCAATGGCAGGTCATTGTGATGCAATTTCGGTAATTATTAATGAAGATAACTCGGTATCTGTAAAAGATAATGGTCGTGGAATTCCTGTTGGAATACATAAAAAAGAAGGCGTTTCTGCACTAGAAGTAGTGATGACCAAAATTGGAGCTGGTGGAAAATTTGATAAAGATTCTTATAAAGTTTCAGGTGGTCTACACGGTGTTGGTGTGTCTGTTGTAAATGCATTATCATCGCTTTTAAAAGCAACTGTTTATAGAGATGGCAAAGTATGGGAACAAGAATATTCAAAAGGAAAAGCTCTATATCCTGTAAAAACTGTTGGTACTACAGATGAAAAAGGAACGATGGTTACCTTTATGGCAGATGATTCTATTTTCCAAACTGAAATTAATTTTAATTACGAAACGCTTTCTATGCGCATGCGTGAGTTATCCTACTTAAATCAAGGTGTTACAATTACTATTACTGATAAACGTAGAAAAGACGATGAAGGTAATTTTATTGAAGAAGTATTTGTTTCTACCGAAGGATTAACTGAATTTGTAAAATATTTAGACTCTTCTCGTGAGCAATTAACATCAAATGTGATTGCTATGGAAGGCGAAAAAAATGGCATTCCAGTTGAAGTTGCTATGGTTTATAATACATCGTATTCGGAAAACTTACATTCCTATGTGAATAATATTAATACACACGAAGGTGGAACACATTTAAGTGGTTTCCGTAGAGGATTAACTCATACTTTAAAAAAATATGCTGAAAGTTCTGGCATGTTAAAGAATTTGAAATTTGATATTGCTGGAGACGATTTTCGTGAAGGATTAACAGCCATTATATCTGTAAAAGTTGCAGAGCCACAATTTGAAGGACAAACAAAAACAAAATTAGGAAACAGAGAAGTTTCTTCGGCAGTAAGCCAATCAGTTTCTGAAATGTTAACCGATTATTTAGAAGAACATCCAGATGATGCAAAAATCATTGTTCAAAAAGTAATATTAGCCGCTCAAGCACGTCATGCAGCAAGTAAAGCACGTGAAATGGTGCAGCGTAAAACGGTAATGTCTGGTGGAGGTTTGCCAGGTAAATTATCTGATTGCTCTTGGTCCGATCCAGAAAAATGCGAAATATATCTAGTTGAGGGAGATTCGGCTGGTGGAACAGCAAAATTAGGAAGAGACCGTAATTATCAAGCAATTTTACCTTTACGTGGAAAGATTTTAAATGTAGAGAAAGCCATGCAACACAAGGTTTTTGAAAACGAAGAAATTCGTAGTATGTACACAGCACTTGGTGTAACAGTTGGTACAGAAGAAGACCCAAGAGCACTAAATGTCGCAAAATTACGTTATCATAAAGTCGTTATTATGTGTGATGCCGATGTTGATGGTAGTCATATTGAAACTTTGATTTTAACCTTCTTTTTCCGCTATATGCGCGAATTGATTGAAAATGGAAATATTTACGTAGCACAACCACCATTATATTTAGTTAAAAAAGGAAAACAAAGAGAATATGCTTGGAGTAACGAAGATCGTGATGCATTAATGAAAAAATTTGGTGGTGGAACAATACAACGTTATAAAGGATTGGGAGAAATGAATGCTATCCAATTATGGGATACTACCATGAATCCAGAACACAGAACAATGCGTTTAATGACCATAGAAAACGGTGCGGAAGCAGATCGTGTATTTTCAATGTTAATGGGAGATGAAGTGCCGCCAAGACGTAAATTTATTGAAGAAAATGCAACATACGCAAATATTGACATATAAATCACTTTGTTATAGACCAGATATTATTAATTAAAAAGTAAAGCATGAAAATTAAAGTATTCGCAATTAAAATGATTCTTGTATTTGGTGTGGTTTTTTCTACACAATTAAAAGCACAAAGTATCGATAATTTAATTGCAGCCGGAAAAGATGATGCTTCTATTTATTTGGGAAACTACATGCAGCCTGCATTTAAAGGACTAATATACAATATGAATAATGGCTGGTATCATACCGGAAAAGTGCATAAAAAATACGGCTTTGATTTATCTGTTAATGTAAGTGCTTCTTTTGTATCTGACACAGATAAAACTTTTAGTTTTAAAAATTCTGATTATAATGTGTTGGAATTAAATGGCTCATCTACATCTGCAGATTTACCTACAGTTATGGGACAAACAAGTACGCAACAAATAAATGTAAAAATACCAATTGATTTGCTTGGAAACCCAGTTCCACTTGGAATTCACGTTGGTTTTAAAATCTATGATTTTGAAACAATAAATGGTGTTGAGCAAGATTTAATTGACGCAACAGGTTACGCGGCAGTTCCTTCTCCTATGATACAGTTTGGTATTGGATTACCTTCAAAAACCGATTTAAAATTACGTTTTACGCCAAAAATAAGTAGTGGTGATGTTAAGTTTAATATGTTTGGTTTTGGTTTACAGCACGATTTAATGCAATACTTCAGAAAAGAAGATAGTGATAAAAAATCTAAATTCGATTTATCTATATTAGGTGCATACACGTCTTTAAAAACTGTTTATACACCAGCAAATACTTCCATTGCTACAAACCAAGAAGCTACTATAAAAATAGATAGTTATACAGCTCAAGTAATTGGTAATATTAATTTTAAAATTATTGATTTATATGGAGGTTTTGGATATACCGCTGGAAATTCATCATTTAATGTTAATGGAGATTTTACGCATTCGTTTGATATTGTAAATATTGGAGGTCTTATAACAAATACAGTTACAGAAACCATTTCAGATCCCATTGCAATAAGTCATTCATTATCTGGTATGAAATCTACTATTGGAATGCGCATAAATTTAGCCTTTTTTAAAATTTATGCTGATTATAATTTTCAAGAATATAATACAGCTAATGCCGGAATAGCATTCAGTTTCAAATAAAATAATAATTAAAAAATAAATTAAAATGAAAGTAACCGTAGTTGGCGCAGGAGCAGTTGGCGCAAGTTGTGCAGAATACATAGCTATTAGAAATTTTGCTAAAGAAGTTGTAATACTAGATATTAAAGAAGGTTTTGCTGAAGGTAAAGCCATGGATTTAATGCAAACAGCTTCATTGTTGAAATTTGACACTATGATAAATGGTGTAACCAATGATTATTCAAAAACAGCAAACAGTGATGTTTGTGTTATAACATCTGGAATTCCTCGTAAACCAGGTATGACTCGTGAAGAATTAATTGGCATCAATGCTGGTATTGTAAAAATGGTCTCTTCGAGTATTTTAAAACATTCTCCAAATGTAATTTTTATTGTGGTTAGTAATCCTATGGATACCTTAGCTTACTTGGTTCACAAAACTACTGGTATTGCTAAAAATAGAATTATTGGAATGGGTGGCGCATTAGATTCTGCTCGTTTTAAATATAGGTTAGCTGAAGCTTTAGGCGCACCAATATCAGACATTGATGGTATGGTGATTGGTGGACATAGTGATAAAGGGATGATTCCTTTAACTCGATTAGCTACTAGAAACTCTGTACCTGTTACCGAATTTTTATCAGACGACCGTTTAGAAAAAGTTGCTGCTGACACTAAAGTTGGTGGTGCTACATTAACAGGTTTATTAGGCACATCTGCTTGGTATGCTCCTGGTGCTGCAGTATCAGGTATGGTTCATGCAATAGCTACCGATTCTCAAAAAATGTTTCCAGTATCTGCCTTATTAAATGGTGAGTATGGATTGAGTGATCTATCTATTGGTGTTCCAGTAATTTTAGGTAAAAATGGTATTGAAAAAATTGTTACCATCAATTTAAACGATGCAGAAAAAGCTAAAATGGCTGAAAGTGCAGCAGCAGTAAAGAAAACAAATACACTTTTAGAATTGTAATAAACAATTTTAAATAAGTCTAAAACCCACTAAAACTTAGTGGGTTTTTTTATGCCCGTTATAATATCAAATCATCCGTTAATCGAATGAAAACGACCGTTAATACAATCGGACTTTTAAAAATTGTTACTTATTTTTAAATTTGTTGCATAAACTAGGTAACAAAATTAAAGTACCTTGTATATATAGATGTAAATAATAAAAACAATTAAAATTAAAAATTATGATTACGAATTTAAAAAGATTATCAATAGTATTAGCATTAGTATTTATTAGCATAAATGCAAAAGCACAATTAACCATTAAAGCAGGTTTAACATCTGCCGACATTTCTTTATCCGATAATTCTGGAGCATTAGACCAATTAAACAAAGCTAAAAAAGGTTTGCATTTTGGAATTTTTAGAGATAAAAAAATGAATGACTTATTATCTTTTGAAACAGGCTTAATGTTTGATCAAAAAGGAATGAAAAGAATTACTGAAGTTGGTAGTGTAACCACAACCGATATTATGAACATAGCCTACTTACAATTACCAGTTGCTTTAAAAATTGGTTTAGATGTAAACGATGATGTGAGAATATTTGGAAAACTTGGTGGTTATGGTGCTTATGGTTTATCTGGTAAACTTGATACAGAAGTTGTAACGTCTGGAGTTGTTTCTTCTACAACCGCGTCTGATTTAAATATTGGAACAGATGTTGCTGCAGGTGATCAAGTTAAGCCAATTGATTTTGGTGGTGAAGTTGGTGTTGGTATACAATACAAAAGCTTTTCTTTTGAAATGGATTTAGGTATGGGTTTAGCAAATATTGCTACAGACACATCATCTGGAGAAGACTTTAAAAACAAAGAATTTAAATTCACTTTAGGCTACTCTTTTGGTAAATAAATAAAAAAATCAAACAAAGATTTAAAAATGTATTGCTATGAAAAAAAAGGTCGATTGAAAATTTCAATCGACCTTTTAATTTTTAATTTTTAATCTCTAAGATTACTATTTAATAATAATTTTATGAGATTCTTTAATGCTATTGCCTTTGAAGTTTACAAAGTAAATGCCTTGAGACACATTAAGAGATATGTGTTCTTTATCGCTTATATTTAATTTTGATTTATACACTTCTTTTCCATTAACATCTACAATAGATACGTTAATATCTCCTACGCTATGAGTCGATGAAATCGTAAATTCTC
>JAZGEV010000028.1:0-3377 GCA_036478895.1 Flavobacteriaceae bacterium
TTATTGATTTTTTTTGGATAGAAACTAATTTTTATTTCATCATTAATACAGCTTGTACAATCTTCAATTTTAATATCATATTTACTTTTTAGATTTACTAAATTAAAATTACCTGGGTAATGAGGTAAAATTTGCTTATTATAATTAAAAAAATTAAAATCTTTTAATATGGTAGTGTTATTCTAAGCTATAAAAAGGAAAATCTTTATTTTGTCCAAATCGACCACTCTTTACATCCAAAGTTTCGATCCCTTTAGATAAACTATTTGTACTTGTATAAAATCCTTCTACATGTTCAATAGGAACACTTTGAGCCTCTGAATTTAGTACTAGGAATACTTTATTACTATGTATTGATGAGTTTGCTTTATATTTTTTGTTAAGACTATTTAACAAATTATAAGCATAATCCTTATCCTTTTTAATGGCTAGATGTACTTCACTTAAAGAGCTTACATTTTCGGTTAAATAAATTTTAGAATTGCTTTTTAGGGATTCAACTGTAAACGTTTTTGTTTCGTACCCTAAATAACGTATTTCAAAAGAACTAATATTTTTTTTTGATTTAATTATAAATGCGCCATCTTCGTTTGTTATTGTATATGACGGATTATTTAAATACTTTATTGTAGCAACAAGGTAGAGTTTCACTCGTATTTTTGTCGTATAGTATTCCAGAAACATTCGTTTGGGCAAATGATACTGTTACCATAAAAATTAAAATAAATGTAATTTTTTTCATAATAAATTGAGTTTAAAAAATTAATAATAGCGCCATTAAAAGTTAAAAAAATCACAATTACCATGCCAGTATGTTAAAAAGTGTTAAAATTATAAGAAAACATGACTTTAAAAATTAAACCGTTTTGTATTATACAACGTATAAAATAACTAACTTTGCCATTGCAAATTAAGATTTAAAAAAATAAAAAAATGTACAGAAGTCACAATAACGGAGAATTAAAATTAGCAGACGTAAACCAAGAAGTTACACTTAGTGGTTGGGTTCAAAAAATTAGAGATAAAGGTTTTATGGTTTGGGTGGATATTCGTGATCGTTACGGAATTACACAACTTATTTTTGATGAAGAACGTACGGATAAAGCAGTGTTTGAATCTGCAAAAAATTTAGGACGTGAATTTGTAATTCAAATCACTGGAAAAGTTATTGAACGTCAATCTAAAAATAAAAACATTCCAACTGGTGAAATTGAAATTTTAGTTTCTAAATTGGACGTATTAAATAAATCCGAAACACCACCTTTTACTATTGAAGATGAAACCGATGGTGGAGAAGATATCCGTATGAAATATCGTTATTTAGATATTCGTAGAAATCCGGTGAGAGAAAATTTAATTTTCCGTCACAAAGTTTCTATGGAAGTACGTAATTATTTATCAAATGCTGGTTTTATTGATGTAGAAACACCTTATTTAATCAAATCTACTCCAGAAGGTGCTCGTGATTTTGTGGTACCAAGCAGAATGAATCAAGGACAATTTTATGCTTTACCGCAATCACCTCAAACATTCAAACAACTATTGATGGTTGGTGGAATGGATAAATATTTCCAAATTGTAAAATGTTTTAGAGATGAAGATTTACGTGCCGATAGACAACCGGAATTCACACAAATTGACTGTGAAATGGCGTTTGTGGAACAAGAAGATATCTTAAATGAATTTGAAGGTTTAACAAAACATCTGTTAAAAAAAATCAAAGGAGTTGAGGTAGAAAAATTCCCAAGAATAACGTATGAATACGCTATGAAAACGTATGGTAACGATAAACCAGACATTCGTTTTGATATGAAATTTGGAGAGTTAAACGAAGTAACGCAACATAAAGATTTTGGTGTATTTAATGCAGCGGAATTAGTTATTGGAATTTCAGTTCCTGGTGGAAATAAATTTACGCGTAAAGAAATAGATAATATTATAAAATGGGTTAAAAGACCACAAGTTGGTGCTTTAGGGATGATATATTCTCGTTGTAATGATGATGGAACACACAAATCATCGGTAGATAAATTTTACGATCAAGATGATTTAGCAAAATGGGCAACAATTACCAATGCTAAAAAAGGGGATTTAGTAGTCCTATTATCGGGAGAAACGGATAAAGTAAGAACGCAAATGAGTGCTTTACGTATGGAATTAGCGGAACGTTTAGGTTTGCGTGATCCAAAAGTATTTGCTCCATTATGGGTTGTAGACTTTCCTTTATTGGAATGGGATGAAGAAACAAATCGTTTTCACGCCATGCATCATCCATTTACTTCGCCAAAACCAGAAGATATTGAATTGTTAAAAACCGACCCCAAAAGTGTACGAGCAAATGCTTACGATATGGTGTTGAATGGTAATGAAATTGGTGGTGGTTCTATACGTATTCATGATAAAGCAACTCAAGAAATGATGTTTGATTATCTTGGATTTACCAAAGAAGAAGCGCAAGAACAATTCGGGTTTTTAATGAATGCCTTTACTTATGGTGCGCCACCTCATGGTGGATTGGCATTTGGTTTAGATCGTTTGGTTTCTATTCTTGGCGGACAAGAAACGATACGTGATTTTATTGCATTCCCAAAAAATAATTCGGGTAGAGATGTCATGATTGATGCGCCTGCAAATATTGATAATGAACAATTGAAAGAGCTTTCTTTGAAGTTGGATTTGTAGATTTCTACAATTATATAAAAAGCCGATTGAATTTTAATTCAATCGGCTTTTTACTTTTTAAAAGTATTAGAATTATAATTTCACAAACTTTTTATCCAATACTTAACCATTTTCTAAAGTCGCTTTGATAAACAAAACAGTTCCAGTATCAAGGTTCGTATTAATAGTAAAATTACTTTGATTAGGGTTTTTATCAATTACTAACTTACCTAAAACATCATACGCTTTTAGAGAATTAATTATTTTTTCATTTGACATCAAACATTGAATGGAGTTATTTTGATTGCTAATTATGAGATTATTATTATCCATTTCATCAGAAATAACTAAAACATCATTTCTAAACAACACCACAAATCGATTATTAATATCATTACCCACATTTATGTTAAATGAATATGATCC
The DNA here is from genome assembly GCA_036478895.1 of Flavobacteriaceae bacterium. GTDB lineage: Bacteria > Bacteroidota > Bacteroidia > Flavobacteriales > Flavobacteriaceae > S010-17. The sequence continues at coordinate 3,088 of JAZGEV010000028.1, forward strand.
AATTGTAAAATCATGTATTGTACCAGTAAGATTATCTTGTAAATAAATATCTTGATTGTTTTCAAAAATACCATTTTTAAAATCACCTAAACTTATTTCATAAATTCCAGGTTCAATAATATCCATACCTAATGCTACTGTTTTTGTATCATTAAAACCACTTAAGTTTTGGATTGCATATTTTCATCAATTAAAGGAATAATAGAATAAAAATTAGTATTATTTGCATTTGGAAGGCGTTTAGCATCTTGTCCATCTGCATAATTATCGGTTGCATTATTATGAAAACC
>JAZGEV010000029.1:0-3186 GCA_036478895.1 Flavobacteriaceae bacterium
CCTTGTCCTATTAATTCTTTGTTCGGCTTGTGTTTCGTCTTCGTCATATTATCTGCTACAACAGAAGTCAATAAAGAATCAATTGCTCCTAATAAGGCTAAAGTTAATGCTGTAAAAATATATGGAGTAATACTCCCCAGATTAAAACTGGTAAATATTTCTAAATTAGGCATGGGTAATCCGCTAGGTATTTCTTCAATGGGTCTATAATTTAGTTTAAAACCTATAGCAATTCCTGACATTACCAATAGCGCGACTAAGGTGCTGGGTACTTTTGTTGTTATTCGTTTAAATCCATAAATAATAATAATCGTCCCTAAGGCGAGTAATAACTCTAACCAATTTATATTTTGTAAGGCTCTTGGTAATACTTTAATAGACCCTAGTACACCAGAAGCATCTTTAGCTGCCAACGTTTGAGATTCTTTTAAAATTTGAGCTTGTGTAATATTGTCTGCTCTTTTAACGGTCTCTTTAAAATCCTCTAATACCAAAATCCCTTCACCAGCTTCCTCTTTTAAAATATTATCTAATATTATTTCTTCAGCATAAGGTTTAAACTGCTCAACAAATTCAATATCTTCTTTTGGATAATAACCCACAGAAGGTAATATTTGAGTGACTAAAATTATAACTCCAATAGCTGTCATAAAGCCAGAGACTACAGGGTAGGGTATGTATTTTATATATTTTCCTAAACCTATTAAACCTAAAGCTATTTGCATTAAACCAGCCAAAATAAATACAGTCAAAATAGCTGGTAATGCTTTAGATATATCTCCATCAAAAGCAGCAACAATACCTGCAATAACAACCATACTTACAGCAGTCATTGGAGCGGTAGGTCCAGAAATTTGTGTGTTTGTTCCGCCAAAAAGAGCAGCAAAAAAACCTACAAAAATCGCTCCATAAAGCCCTGCACTTGGCCCCAAACCAGAACTTACTCCAAAAGCTAAGGCTAAAGGCAAGGCAACAATACCTGCGGTAATACCACCAAATATATCTCCTTTTATATGTTTAAAATTAAATAGTTTATTCATTGCTTAAAAAATTAAAAATTAATTGTTTGTAAAATTTATAAATACTGTCTTTTTCTTTATCAAAATCTGTCAAAGCTGGTAAATGCTCTGCGAAATAATGTTGTTGATGTGCTCCTTCTATTGTGGTAGAAATAAGCATATGAGGATATTGAAAATTTGGAGCAATCTCCAAAACAATATCACTTACGCTTTGCACCACTCTTTTATAGGCTTTAAAACATCCTTTTTTGTTTTCTTCATCTACACTTTTGGTGTGATATGCTTTTATAGATTCAGAGAAAATTATTTCACTTAAAAGCACTTCATTTATATACGAAAAAGAATTGTCGACTAAAACAGGCTTCGTTAAAATTTCGATAGATTTTTTTAATCGCTCTTTTGGTGAGTTAATATTTGTAGTTGCAAAAGCAAGTCGATATTCTGTCCATGTCCAATACCAACTTGTAAGATAAACTAATAACACGTGTTTGCTTTTAAAATAGCGATATACAGAACTTTCAGGAGAATTTATCAATAGGCCAAGTTTCTTAAATGTGAAAGCCTCAAAACCTACCTCACTAATAAGTTCAATACTCTTTGAAATAATACTTTGACCTAATTCTGAAGAATTAGGGTTTTTAGCGTATAACTCTGAACTTATTTCTATTTGTAAATTTAGATTTTTCATGATACTTGCAAATATAATAGTATTACTATCGTTTTTGCAAGTTTTGTTAAGTTTTTTTTAAATTTGTTTACATAGATTAACATTCATTTCGTTTTTAGTTCCGTTATTTGCAATGAAAAAATTAACAGAATGATAACATTAAGAAATGCATTTTTTGTAGTATCACTTTTTACCTTTCTTTTTGCAAACGCTCAAGAAGAAAAGAAAGAGAATCCTTTTTCTTTTCAATGGGATAATGGTTTTAAATTAGAAAATGAAGATAAAAGTTTAAAATTCAAATTTGGTGGTCGTATTATGGCAGACCATGCATTCTTTTCTCAAAACAATGATTTAACTACTGCTTTTGGAGAGTTAGAAACAAAAAACGGAACGGAAATTAGAAGAGCTCGGCTTTTCTTTTCTGGTACGCTAAATAAAAATGTAGAATTCAAATTAGATTTTGGTTTTGAAGGTGGCGTAGTTGCTTTTAAAGATATGTATATTGGCTTAAAAAAAGTTCCTGTAATTGGTAACATTAGAGTTGGTAATGTAAAAGAGCCTTTTCGTTTAGAAATGCTAACAAGTAGTAAATATATTACTTTTATGGAACGATCTTTACTTAGTGATTTTGCTCCAACACGTAATAATGGTATCCTAATTTTTAATGAATTTGCCAACAAAAAAGTAGGTTTTCAAGCAGGATTATTTAGAAATGCTGATGATAAAACTGCAAATGATAAAAAAGCCAATGATGGCTATGTTTTTACAGGTAGAATTACAGGTTTACCTATAAACAATAAAGACAACAAACAATTATTACACTTAGGTGTTGGTTATAGCTACAGAAAACCTGACACAAAAGAATACAAAGTCTCTTCTAGACCAGAAGCACATTTAAGCAGTCAAAAATATATCTCTACAGGTGCTATTGATAATGTTGACCATATCAACCTATTAAATTTAGAGGCTGCATTTGTAACAGGCTCTTTATCTTTTCAAGGAGAGTACCTTGCAGCTAAGGTAAATGCCATTGAAAACTATAATTTTTCAAGTTATTACGGACAAGTAAGTTACTTTTTTACAGGAGAAAGTAAAAAATATAAAAGCTCTTATGCAGGCTTTGACCGTATAAAACCTCAACAAAATTTCGGCAATGGCGGTGCTGGGGCATGGGAGGTTGCTTTGCGTTATTCTAATTCAGACCTAACCAATGCAGCTATTTTGGGTGGTGAACAATCTGATATCACTTTAGGTGTAAACTGGTATTTAAATCCTTCTACTAGAATTGTGTTCAATAATGTTTTTGCTGATATAAAAGATAAAGGAAAAGCTACTATTTTTCAAGTGCGTTTTCAAATAGATTTTTAATACGCAGGGCGATAGCCAAAAAAGGTCTAACCTGACTGCCGTCAGGCAAGTTCCTAGGCGCTGAAGTGTTAAAACACAAACGAAAGAAATAGTATCAAAATACTTCTCGATACATTCCGCTAAAAAGCGGAA
>JAZGEV010000030.1:0-3934 GCA_036478895.1 Flavobacteriaceae bacterium
AATACAAGCATGAAAACTGCCATTGATGTGAAATATCACGGCCGAAAAGAATTAGATTTATTAAAAAATTTAAAAATTGATAAAAACACCTATTCAAAAGGAATTATTAAAGAAATTAATCGTTGAAAAAACTAATAAGAATAACAACCGTACCCATATCTTTAGAAAAGTTATTGGAAAATCAGCTTACATTTATGTCTGCTCATTTTGATATTACCGCAATTTCAGCAGATAAAGAACGGTTAGAAAAATTTGGTTTAGACAACAACGTTAAAACCAAACACATTGAACTCACCAGACAGATAACACCATTGCAAGATTTAAAAACCTTGTGGCAATTATATCGTTTTCTTAAAAAAGAGAAACCTCATATTGTGCATTCTCACACACCAAAAGCAGGAACAATTGGTATGCTAGCAGCAAAATTAGCAGGTGTTTCCAACAGGTTACATACCATTGCAGGTTTACCATTACTGGAAGCAACAGGTCTAAAACGCCATATTTTAAATGTGGTTGAAAAAATCACGTATGCAGCGGCAACTCAAATTTTACCAAATTCCTATGGATTAGAAAAAATAATTTTGAATGAAAAATTTTGCAAAAAAGACAAACTAAAAGTGATCGCCAATGGAAGTTCTAACGGTATAAACACAGCATATTTTAACCCTAATAATTATTCAGTAAAGGATAATGAATTTCTAAGAGCTTCATTGAACATCAATAAAAATGATTTTGTTTTTATTTTTGTAGGCAGATTAGTATCCGACAAAGGGATTAATGAATTAATCGCCGCATTTAAAAAGCTTAATCCTGTCAGTTCGAGCGATGCCAATGTCAGTTCGAGCGGAGTCGAGAACAAACTCCTATTAGTTGGCTCATTAGAAACGGAATTGGATCCTCTAAAAAAGGAAACTTTACTTGCAATAGAAAATAATAAAAATATCGTTAGCGTTGGTTATCAACAAGACGTTCGCCCTTATTTTGCCATTGCAAACGCATTAACTTTCCCTAGCTATCGAGAAGGTTTACCCAATGTAGTTTTACAAGCTGGCGCAATGAGTTTACCAAGTATTGTTACTAATATTAATGGTTGCAATGAAATTATTAAACACAATGAAAATGGCTTAATCATTTCTGTAAAAAATAAAGAAGCCATATTTACAGCGATGACTGAATTATTAAATAACGATTCTTTATATAAAAAATTAAAATTGAATGCTCGTAAAAGTATTGTGACTCGTTATCAACAACAAGTTGTTTGGGATGCCTTACTGGAAGAATATTTATCACTATGAGTGGAACACACTTTGTCACTCAGAACGAAATGATGCGTCTCAAAGAATAAAGTGAATAAGTGACTTTTCGTCCTGCGTCACTGAGTGACAATATTCATTGAGTGTAGTAATGAGTTAAAAAAAAACCATATTTTTGCCACAAGAAAATAACCATGTACAAAAAAATAATAAAACCAATACTCGATTTTAGTTTAGCATTTATTGCTTTGCTACTACTCTCACCTATTTTTATATTGGCAACGTTATTTTTAGCAATAGTAAACAACGGAAAACCATTTTTTATCCAAACAAGACCTGGAAAAAATGAAAAACTCTTTGATATCATAAAGTTTAAAACCATGAATGATAAAAAAGATAAAAATGGCAATTTATTAAGCGACAAAAAAAGACTAACACCTATTGGTAAAATAGTACGCAAAACTTCTTTAGACGAAATACCACAACTCCTAAATGTCCTAAAAGGAGATATGAGTTTAATTGGACCAAGACCATTATTGCTAGAATATCTACCTTTGTATAATGATGAGCAAAAAAAACGTCATAACGTAAAACCTGGTATTACTGGTTGGGCACAAATAAATGGTAGAAATGCTATAAGTTGGGATGATAAGTTTAAATTTGATGTTTGGTATGTAAACAATATTAGTTTTTTAACAGATGTTGAAATAATTTTAAAAACAATAAAAAAAGTAATCATTTCTGAAGGTATCTCTGCTGAAGGAAGTCTGACAATTGGTAGATTTAAAGGAACTAAAATTTAAAATATGATATTATACGGAGCTAGTGGACATGCAAAAGTTATCATTGATATTCTAATAAAAAATAACATCAATATAAATACAGTAATTGATGATAATAGCAATATTAAAAAATTATTAAATTTCCCTGTTAAAGAACTTCAGAATACCATTATCAATGAAGATATAATCATTTCAATTGGCGACAACAGTATCAGAAAAAAAATTTCAAATATTTTAAAAAATATTACCTACGGAATAGCCATTCATCCAAAATCAATAATAGACAAAACTGCTGTTATTAATAACGGAACAGTTATTATGGCAAATGCTATAATAAATTCATCAGCTAGCATTGGAAAACATTCCATAATAAATACCAATGCTGTGATTGAACATGATTGTAATATTCATGATTTTGTTCATATCTCACCTAGCGCAACGCTTTGTGGTAATGTAACTGTTGGCGAAGGAACACACATTGGAGCTGGCGTAACTATAATTCCTAATATTAAAATTGGTAAATGGTGCACCGTTGGTGCAGGAAGTGTTGTTATTAAAGATATTCCAGACAATACCACTATAGTCGGAAACCCAGCAAAACCTATTAAACAGCAGTAATAAAGAAGTATTTATTATTAAAACCATACTATTCTATTCGCTAAATTAATGTAAATATTGCGATTGTATTCGCTAAATTAATGTAAATGTTGCGATTGTATTCGCTAAATTTATAGTATTTTTGTAAAAAAAACAGCACAGATGATTACTCGTTTACTAAAAAACAATATCAAAAACACTTTATTTAAAGGCAAGGTAATATTGATTTTTGGCCCTAGGCAGGTTGGAAAAACGACTTTATTAAAAGAAATTTCTAAAAATCACAAAAACATACAATGGTTTAATGCCGATGAGGTAGAGGTGCAAAGTATTTTTGACAAAGCATCTTTAGTGAATTTCAAAACATTTTTAAAGCCAAATACACTTGTTGTAATAGACGAGGCACAAAACATTAAAGATATTGGTATTAAATTAAAAATAATAGTAGATAATTTACCAAACATACAACTTCTTGTAAGTGGATCTTCTTCATTTGAATTGGCTAATGTTTTAAGCGAACCTTTAACTGGTAGAAAATTTGAATATCAATTACATCCTATTTCTTTTGAAGAAATGAGTGAACATCATACTTTTTTTGAAGAGCACAAACTACTAAAACAACGTTTAATTTATGGATATTATCCAGATGTCATCGCAAACATGACAAATGCTAAACAAATACTAAAACAGTTAACAGATAGTTATTTATATAAAGATATTTTAATTTGGAATAGAATTAAAAAATCAGATAAGTTGGTAAAACTATTGCAAGCGTTAGCGTACCAAATAGGTAATCAAGTTTCGTATAACGAATTAGGTAGAACCGTTGGTTTAGATAATGAAACTGTGGAAAACTACATTATACTTTTAGAACAGTCTTTTGTAATTTATCGTTTACCATCATTTAGTAGAAACTTAAGAAATGAATTAAAACAATCTCGTAAAATCTATTTTTACGATAACGGAATTCGAAACTCTTTAATTGGTAATTACAATAATATAGAACTAAGGAATGATGTTGGCTATTTATGGGAAAACTTCATTATCACGGAGCGTATGAAATTTATTCATTACCATAAAATCTATTGTAATCGTTATTTTTGGAGAACGCACGCACAACAAGAAATAGACTATATTGAAGAACGTGATGGAAATTTATTTGCTTACGAATTCAAATGGAACACACACAAAAAAGTAAAAATTCCAAATTCATTTTTAAAAGCCTATCCAAACGCAATAACAAAAATAATTACACCTGAAAATTATCACGAATTTATAACACAAACAAATGAAAAATAAAAT
>JAZGEV010000031.1:0-8219 GCA_036478895.1 Flavobacteriaceae bacterium
AGCCCTAGCGTAAATGTTTTACTGTATCGCTAATTTTAATCATTTACTTGAATTTTTGTTCAATTTCATCTGTATTTAAATTGATGAAAATAGATTTTCCAAAAGGAGAATAATTTGGTTCTTTACAAGAAAAAAGCTTGTCTATTATATTCTCTTGTTCCTTGTTATTCAATAATACACCAGATTTAATAGCTAAATTTTTAGCCATTATTTTTATTATCCCATCAATAACACCTAAATTTTCCTGAGGTGTATCTAACTTAACATGTTCAATAATATCCTCTAGCGTTGTTCTTATTTTTTCTTGAGGTATGGTTGTTGGAATACCATCAATTATAATTCCATCACTTTTAAAGTCCTTAAATTGAAAACCAATATTCTCTAAATAAGGTTTTGTTTCAAAAAGAATTGCAACATCATGTTTTGCAAATTCTAATTCCAATGGTATCAAAAGTTGTTGACTAACCGCTTCTTCCACAGTTATTTTGGTCAACAATTCTTCATACTTTATGCGTTGATGTGCAAGATGTTGATTTACAATTAACATCCCACTTTTAAGTGAACTTACAATATACTTACGTTGAATTTGTAATGTTTTTGGCGTTAAAGAAATAGATTCTTCATCACTAAATAACGTAGATTGTGTTGATTCGTTTTCAATACTAACTTCAATATTATTCACATCAACATCTGCCTTATTATCTACATATAAAGCTTCCCAAGAGGTTTTGCTATGAGTTTGTTGACTTTTAGAAGTCGACTTAAAAGGGTTAAAATTTGGGTCTACCCGAATAGTAGGCGTTTTTTTAATTTTACTTTTATAATCATAAGGCACATCCATAGAAGTGTCTCTATTAAAATCCAACAAAGAAGCAACGTTATATTGTCCTAAGCTATGTTTAACGGTTGCACGAATGATTGCATAAATATCGGATTCATTTTCAAATTTAATCTCTGTTTTTGTTGGGTGAATATTGATATCAATTGTTGCGGGATTTACTTCCAGAAAAATAAAATAGGCTGGATGATAACCATTTGCCAATAAACCGTCAAAAGCTTTCACTATGGCGTGATTTAGATAATTGCTTTTTATAAACCGGTTATTTACAAAGAAAAATTGATCGCCTCTTTTCTTTTTAGAAAATTTAGGATTTGCAACAAAACCAGTAATTTTAACCAAATCTGTTACTTCATCAATTGGGACTAATTTATCATTTATTTTAGTGCCAAAAATAGCAACAATCCGTTGTCTTAAATTATCATTTTTTAAGTGATACACCTCATTATCATTATGATACAATGAAAATCCAATTGTAGGATGCGCAAGCGCAACTCGTTGAAACTCATCAATAATATGACGTGTTTCTACTGCATTTGATTTTAAAAAATTACGTCTTGCTGGTATGTTAAAAAATAAATTTTTAACAGCTATACTTGTTCCTTTTGGAGTAGATATTAAATCTTGGGCAGTTATTTTACTTGCTTCAATTTTCAAAACAACTCCTAATTCATCATTCTCTTGTTTGGTTTTTAATTCAATTTGAGCAATTGCAGCAATGGAAGCTAACGCTTCGCCTCTAAAACCTTTGGTATTTAAATTGTATAAATCTTCGGCTTTTTTAATCTTGGATGTAGCGTGACGTTCAAAAGATAAACGGGCATCAGTTTGACTCATTCCTATGCCATTATCAATAACCTGAACCAAGTTTTTACCGGCATCTTTTATCAATAATTTTATGACAGTTGCCTTGGCGTCAATGGCGTTTTCTAATAATTCTTTCACAACCGAAGCTGGTCGTTGAACAACCTCTCCAGCAGCAATTTGATTCGCTACATGATCGGGCAATAATTGGATTATATCTCCCATTAAAACAATTTATGGTCTACAAAAAGGAATGCAAAAATTCCAACTAAAATGACAATAATCAAAGCTAAACGTAAATTTGCCTTTCTATCATGTGCCATATGTTTATTCCTATTCCAATCGGATCTTAAATTTTCTTTTGACAAAGACATTTTATAATTTTCATCAGACGATTCTTTGTTGCCATGATATTTTTCTTCTAAACTATCCAAACGTTCTTTACGTTCATTATAATACCTAGGCTTATAATCGAATACATAATTTGCGCGTGATTTAAAAGCTCGTCCAAACATTAGAATAGAGATTAGTGATGAATAATAACAAATGTACAGAATATTTTAGTATTTCTAATAAAACAATTCATAAAAAAATCCATTAGAAAATTCATTTTTATTTTGAAAATTCTAATGGATTTATAGCAAATTAATGCTAAATATCGTTGTGTTATCTATCTAGAAGCATATTTAGCTCTATTGATGTAAACACCAATGCTTTTTGCTTCTTCAGATTTTGGATAAGAATTTTTGATTCTTTGAAACATTTTTAAAGCCTCATCAAATTTTCCAATTTCCATTGCTGTATTTGCTGCCTTAAACAAATAAAGCGGTGTTGTTAAACTATTATTCTGCAAATTTAATGCTTGTTTGTAATAATCATACGCATCATCCAATTGGTTTATGTCTGCAAAAGCATCACCAATTTTACCTTTTACTGTTGGACCTAATACAGCATCGGTTGATGAGAATTTATTTAAATACTTAATAGCATTTTCATATTTATCCATTTTTAAATACGCCATACCAGCCATATGATTTGCCATATTTCCTGCTTTCGTACCACTGTATTTTTCTGATATTTTTAATAATCCAAATTGATTATCTACACCATTTAAAGCAACATTGTATAAAGAATCTTTTTTTGCTACTGCACTTTCTGCAGCTGTAAAAGCAGTTTTAGAAAAAGCCAATTGATCTGCAGCTTTAATTTCTTTAGGACCACTAATAAATTTACCATATGCTAAATAAGCTAATAAAGAAAAAAGTAGCAAACCTAAAACAGTATAAATTATTTTTTGATTCTTCTCTACCCATTCTTCCGATTTTGAAGCAGTTTCGTCTAAACTATCAAAAATTTCTTGAGTTGAAGATTCACCATCAAATTCCACATCACTTAAATAATCATCATTATTAAGTTTTGGTTTTCTAATTTTATTTCCTCTTTTTTTATATGTAGCCATTGTGGTTTATTTTGTATTCTCTAAATTGATTTTCTAATAGTTTGCAAAAATATAATTTTTAATTGAAAAACAAGGTGTATAAATGAGGTAATTTTTGTTTTTTTGCATTAATATGTATCTTAAAAAATTAAGCTTAGTAAACTATAAAAATTTTGATTCTAAAGAATTTGAATTTAACGATAAAATTAATTGTTTTGTTGGCAATAATGGCGTTGGGAAAACTAATGTTTTAGAAGCCATCTACTTCCTTTCTTTCACAAAAGGTTATTTTAACAACATTGCATCTCAACATATTAAACATGAAGCTCCTTTTTTCTTAATTGACGGAAAATATTATAAAAACAAGCGCGATGAAAACATTAGTTGTAGCTTAAAAAAAGGTGCAAAAAAAGTCATTAGTCGCAACGGAAAAGAATATGAAAAACTAACAGAACATATTGGCTATATTCCACTTGTAATTATTTCCCCAATAGATAATAATTTAATTTTGGAAGGCAGTAGTACTCGACGAAAATTTATGGATGGCGTTATATCTCAACAGGATAATGTTTATCTACAACAACTCATTCAATATCAAAAAATAGTTTCTCAGCGCAATGCTTTATTAAAATATTTTGCTGCGAATCGAACTTTTGATCAACTAAATATTGATATTTACAACACGCAATTGACTGAAATTGGTTCAAAGATTCATCAAAAAAGAAAAGAATTTATTAAAATTTTTACACCTATTTTTAATAAACGATATCAGCACATTTCCAATGCCAATGAATTGGTTGATTTAAAATACAAATCACAATTGCACGAGAAGAGTTTAGCTGATTTATTAAATGAAAACATCCGTAAGGATAAACTTTTACAATACACTTCTGTAGGAACTCACAAAGACGATTTAGTTTTTGAAATTGATGATTATCCTATTAAAAAGTACGGTTCACAAGGACAGCAAAAATCTTTTTTAATTGCTTTAAAATTAGCGCAATTCGATTTTATAAAAAAACACACCAAAATTAAACCCCTTTTGTTACTTGATGATATATTTGACAAACTAGATGAAAATAGGGTTTCTCAATTACTCCAATTGGTAAATGATGATGATTTTGGGCAACTTTTTATTACCGATACAAATTTAGACCGTACAGAAAATGTGATAAAAAAAACAAAACAAACGTATAAAATGTTTGAATTATAGTAACTTAGCAATCAAATATAAATTGTGAACAATAATAATACAAAATATACCTTTACTTCAATAAAAGATTTAATGCAACAAGTTTTACAAAAAAATAAATTGCAAAACGGCATGCATCAATTGGATGTTTCAAAAGCTTGGAGAGAAGTCATGGGTGAAGGTATTTGGACCTACACTACTGATGTTAAATTCAACAAAGGAAATCTAACAATATTATTACGTTCTTCAACTATTCGTGAAGAATTGAGTTATAAGAAAAATGAAATTATCATTATGATGAATAGCTATCTCAAAACTAAATTAATCACAAAAATTAGATTAATTTAAACAAAAAAAGAAGCTTATGAATCCATAAACTTCTTTTAATTCTTAATGTTTTTTATTTATTTTAACAAAAGTGTCGTTTCAACATTTACAGTTTCTGCAATTTTTGCAGCTAATTTACTTTTTACAACTATTCCATAATCGGCTACTTTTACAGTAAATTTTGTATTTATTTTAACTGCACCATCAACTTTACTTATGGTCGCTGGCGTGGATATATCTTTGGTAACACCATGAAAAGTTAAAGAGCCTTTTATTTGATATGTTACTTCTTTTGCAGTCACATCAGACAATTTAAAATCTACAATTTTTCCTTTAAAACTTGTTTTGGGAAATGCTTTTGAATCTACCCATTTTTTTGAATTGAAATGCTTTTGCATTAAAGCTTTTTTAAACTTAAATCCACTTACCAAAGTCAACACTGCTATAGTGCCGTCTTCTTTTAAAATTGCGCTTGACACTTCATTTACAGCTGCAACGGGTTCAAAATTTGGGGTTGATGCTTCAAATTTTACCACACCACTTTTAGTCGTTAATTTTTCTTGTGAAAATGATGTAAAAGCAATTAAAATGGTTATTATTAAAATTATTCTAGTTTTCATATTATGTATTTAAAATTTATATTTTTATGTTAAAAATTATCTTTATACAGTAGTATAGACGTTTCATCTATTTAGTACTTACAAATAGAGTACCAAATTTAATATTTTTAACATTTTTTTTGTATATTAGTTTTAGATTTTTATAAAAATACGTTACGAAAGTAAAAAACGACAAACCCAAAAACTAAACTCTATATTATGAAAAAAATAATTATCTCAATAGCAGCCTTATTAATCTTTGGATATTTTGGATACAATTATGTTATGGCTGCTCCAGAAGAAATAGCAACATCCAAAGCAGACTTCACCTTAAACACTATTGATTTTAGTAAAGAATTTAGTACAAATCAAGCTTTAGCCGATAAAAAATATGCTGAAAAAGTAATTTCCTTAAATGGAAAAGTAACCGAGGTTGAACCTGATGGTATTACATTAAATAAAACCATTTATTGTAAACTAAAAAGCACCAAATCAATTAATGTTGGTGACACTATAAAAATAAAAGGTCTCTTTATTGGATACGATGAACTTTTGGAAATAGTGAAATTGGATCAATGTACACTAGTAAAGTAATTTTACTTATTCTACAAAACCACTATCTGCCCAAGAACTTATAATATCAATGTTTGATTGTGTCAAACGTCCACTTGGCGGCATTGCTCCAGCTGTTCCATCTGCTAAACTAATAAAATGAACTAGGTTGCCACTCTCAACGGCGTTTTTTACTTGCGTATAAGTTTCTAAGGGAAATGGTGCAATAGGATCTGCTTCACTATTATGACATTGCACGCAATTTGAACTTATAATTGTTTTTACACAATCTGTATAAGTAAATGTGTCTTCACATATGACGTCTTCTAATTCTGGTTCGTTTGAATTTGCACAAGAGAACATTGCAAAAACTAAAATTATTACTGTTGTTAGCCTAATTATCATGATGTAAGTTTTTTGCAAATATATGTTTTTTTTATTTAATCTAAATAAAAATTGTATTTTTGAAGTAACTGAAATATATAAATTATGAAAAAATCACTTTATTTCCTTTGCATTATTATTTTTAATTTACATTGTTATTCACAAGACGATCTTTTAAAGGATTTAGATGAAGATGTTGTTGTTGATACTAAAATAAACAACACCTTTGAAGCTTTAAAAATCATCAATATAGAGTCAACAGAATTAGCAGGTGAAAAGGAATTTTACTTTTTAATTGCGCATCGTTTTGGCAGCTTAAAAAATGGGTTTGACGATTTGTTTGGATTGGATGTTGCAACAATAAAATTCAGTTTTTTCTATGGTGTAAAAGATTGGTTACAACTTGGGGTTGCTCGTAGTGAATTTAAAAAAATGTATGATATTAATGCCAAATATCGTTTTATGACTCAAGAAACGGACGGCTTTCCTTTTACCATTTCTGGCTTTAGTAGTATTGGTATCAATACCGTTTTAAAAAAACGAAACTTTCCAAAAATGACATTCAATCATCGCTTAACCTATTTATCAGAATTATTGATATCGCGTAAAATGAATGATAATTTATCATTGCAAATTGCACCAATTTTTATTCACGAAAATTTAGTAGCAAATCCAAATCAAAGCAACTCACAATTCGCTTTGTCATTAGCAGGAAGTTATAAAATATCAGACAGTTGGTCAATTACTACAGAATACACACCGCATCTTAACAGAGCTACTAACTCAAATTTTGCTGATGCCTTATCATTTGGATTAGATTGGCAAGTTGGTGGTCACGTTTTTCAATTAATGTTTACCAATTCACAACCTTTAAATGATTCGCATTATGTAACAAACGCAACTGGTGTTTGGGAAAAAGGCGATGTTTATTTTGGGTTTAATTTATATCGCGTTTTTTGATGTAATTATTTTGTATTGGCTGACTTTGTTGATTATAACGGTTAGGCTATGGTTAGTACGGGATTTCGAAGGGCAAAACTTTCGATTAAGCACTTAGCCAAATTTTTAATTTTTTCTTTATTTTTAACAGACACGCAAAATTGAAAATTTTGCGGACTTTGTAAAATGCACTTCACTTTGGGTTAAGCACTAAAACCCGTATTAACTATAGCCATTGTTGCACTAAAGCCCATTCGGGCTAGCTTCTCAAAAATACTTAAATTAATGGTGATATTATCATTATTAATCAAAAAGTATGATCATGAAAGCAATTAAAAAACCAACCCTTATTGAACAAGCTATTACTAATGTAATAGGTTTCGAGCAAATTAACAACAAACTCGAAAGAAAAGTAAAATTAAATAGTCTCAGTAAAAGCACTTACACCAATTATGCTAGAGCCATTGCTAGAGTAAGTCTACACTTCAACAAAACTCCTTTAGAATTATCCTTAGATCAACTGGAAGACTATTTACTCCTTCAAAAAAATAGCTGGCAGCCTTCTGAAAGCTATTTCAAACATACCGTCTATGGCCTTCGATTTCTTTATAGATTGTATGACCGTAATGCGGATTCTCTCAAACTTCCTATAATTCAAAAATCAAAAAAACTTCCCGTCGTCCTTAGTGTAAATGAATGCAAACGCCTTTTTAAAGCTCCCAAAATGATCAAACATCGGGTTATGCTTTCTTTGATCTATTCCGCTGGTCTTCGAATGTGCGAACTAAAAAATCTCCGCAAATCCGATATTGATCACGACCGTATGCTAATTCATATTCGACAAAGTAAATATAATAAAGATCGATATGTCATGCTTTCAAATCTCATTCGCAAAGGCATCTGTAAATACTTAGATTTTGAACAACCAAAAGTTTGGTTATTCAATGGACGAACTAAGAAATGTCACATCTCCTCAACCGGCGTACAATGGGCCATGCGGGAAGCTAGAAAAAAAGCAGGTATTGACAAACATGCTACCGTTCATACCCTAAGACATTCTTATGCCACTCATGCACTAGAAATGGGCATGGATATCGAAACCCTCAGAAAAAATTTAGGGCATGCCAGTATTCAAACAACTATGGT
>JAZGEV010000032.1:0-30351 GCA_036478895.1 Flavobacteriaceae bacterium
TTTATGCGTTGCATCATTAGGGTCATACATTATGGCTCTAGTTCTACCAGGCACATTATCTGGACCTCTTTCAATCCAGGCCGTTGCTGCGGTTGAACCGGGTGTTCTTTGTTGGTTATTTCTTAAATTTTCTTGTAAAGCAAATAATTTTTCTGGTTCTGTTTCTCCAGTATTTGGATTCATTTCTAATAAATATTCTTGTTCAAAATATTTATTTGGCGGTTTAGCACCTAGAACTTTCCCTTCTGCTTTTCGTTCTGCTTTCGTTAATTTTAACGATTTTTGAAACGGATGATTATCAATAAAAGCTTGATGTTTTTCTTTTGTTAGATCTACCTTATTTATATTTGAATTGATAAAGAAAATAGAAATTATCGAAACGATAATTAATCCTAATAATGGTAATTTAAATTTCATGTAGTTGTTTTTAGTGTTTTGTTTCATGTTAGATTTGCAATATATTAATAAATAAAGAATTAGCTTTAAAAATTCATCCCTTTTAACTTTTTATTAAGCAAAATTGCCATACTATCAGATAAACTAGAGACAAAGCTACATATTTGCATGATGTTTTGATATAAATTCTCATTGCTTTGCTGATACTTCTCAGGCAATAGTTGGATAATTAATTGGTCGTAATTTGAAGCATTACTTTCAAAAGTATTTATTTTTGCTTTAATAAATGTATCTAAAATATTGGATATGATGTGATATCCTGCAACTTCTTTCTCTACAACTTCTTTACTTCTGTAGATTTTGGATATACTTATTTTAATGATATCGTTTATTTGAGCTTCGTATTTACTTTTATCTAATAGTGAATTGGAAAATTCTCCTTTTAATATTGAGGCTTCATTTTCAATAAAAATATGTGCGGCTTCGGTAATTAAATTTCCAATCGCTAGTGCTCTTAAATAACTTACGCGATCTTTTGTTGTTGTTAAAGCGGCATATTTTGTTCTGTTTATTGTTTTACTTACTAACTTAATTAAATATTCCAAAGCATAGTCTTCATCAACTAAACCTAAATTAATGCCATCTTCAAAATCAATAATGGTATAACAAATATCATCGGCAGCTTCTACTAAAAAAGCCAATGGATGACGATTATATGCAAGGTGCTCATCATTTCGCAAAGCATTAAGACCCAATTCTTCTACAATTTCTTTAAAAATTGCTTTTTCGGATTGAAAAAATCCAAACTTTTTATCTACAATGTGCTTGCTTGGTTTTTTTGGCAATGACTCTTTGGGGTATTTCATAAAAGCGCCTAATGTGGCATAAGATAATCTTAAGCCTCCATTAATTCCATGCCTGGTTTCGGTTAAAATTTGTAATCCGTTTGCGTTTCCTTCAAAATCTATGATATCTTGCCATTGCTTATCCGTCAAATTTTCTTGGTGTTTTTTTCCATTACCTGTTTTAAAATAGGCACCAATGGCTTTTTCTCCGCTGTGCCCAAAAGGTGGATTTCCAATATCGTGTGCCAATGCAGCTGCTGCAACAATAGCACCAAAATCATTGGCTTGATAGCCTTTTTCTTTTAAGTTTGGATATTTTTCGATTAATTGTTTTCCAACAATTCTACCCAATGAACGTGCAACAACAGAGACTTCTAGACTGTGTGTTAACCTTGTGTGAACAAAATCGGTTTTGGATAATGGCACTACTTGCGTTTTGTCTTGCAGACTTCTAAATGAATCAGAAAAAATTATCCGATCAAAATCAACTTCAAATCCTAGGCGAGTTTCATCTTGGTTTATGCGTAATCGTTTTTCGGTATCTCCGTATCGTTTTAAAGAAAGTAATTGTTCCCAGTTCATAGTGTCGTTTTGATATTTTTTCAAAGATAGATTTTTTATACTAAATTATAAAAAAAATCAGAGCTTCACTTTGAGTGAAACCCTGATTAGATTTTTGATTGAGAAAATTTTATTTAATTATCTCGTTTTTCAAAATTTTCTTGTTTTTTTTCCTCTAATCTATTTGCAATGAGGTAGATTAAACTCACTATAAAAAAGCCTATTATTAATAAGTCAAAAACAATTATAGCTGTTCTAAATGTCATTTATTTTAACTTTACAGCTGTGCCATAAGCTAAAATTTCTGAACAACCCTGCATTACCATTGACGTTGTAAAACGAACGTTAATTACAGCATCTGCTCCTAAACTTCCCGCATCTTCTAACATTCGTTGCATTGCTTGTTCTCTAGATTGCGACAATAATTTTGTGTATTCGCTTATTTCTCCACCTACAATATTTTTTAAACCTGCAAAAATATCTCTACCAAGATTCCTTGCTCTTACGGTACTTCCACGTGCTACGCCTAATAATTCGGTAATTTCTTTGTTTGGAATGGTGTCTGTTGTTGTTAGTATCATAGTTTTGGTTTTAAATTGTTTAAATTGATTTATTTTGCTACACTGATTGCTCTTTCATCTTATAGAAAAATGAATTTGACTTTAACTGTTTATTCTATCACAATAGGAATCCCATTATAAAAATCAAGTACTTTAGATTTAAATACAAAATTGTATTTGGCATTAATTACTTTAATTTTAGAATTGAATAAGCGACTTTTAACTAAGTCAAAATCGAAAGAATTCATTGCGCCCAATTTGTATCTTACATTGGCAATATTAAATGATTCTTCTTGTGCTTTTAATGAGCTTAATGAAGATTCGTATTGTTTTAATGACGCTTTTGCATCAAGGTAAGCGCGTTCAATGGTTTCGCGAAGTTTTAACTTTTCATCTTCTAAGCCTTGCTCAATAATTTCTTTATTTATTTTTGCTTTACGGATGGATGCTTTTCTGGCTTGACCATCAAATATGGTATAACTTGCTGATATGCCAAAATTATGACCGTGATTATCAAAATATTGATCTGCTATGTTATTAAATTTACCATCGCCACTTAAACGATAAGCATACGATGTATTTAAACCATAACTTGCATTTACGTTGGGCATTAAGTCGGTTTTTGCAATTTTAATTCCCAACTCGGCTTGTTCAATATCTAAGGTTGCTTTCTTGATTTCTGGACGTGTAGCATATGCCGCATTATAAATACCATCTGTATTGCTATAAGTTAAAATAGCTTTGTCTAAATTGATGGTTACATCCTGAATATCAAAATTATTAGATGGAACTTGGATCAATTGCGCCAGATTTAATAATGATAAATCTAAGGCGTTTTCCGATTGTGTTAATTGTTCATTATTGGATGCTAATGTTGCCTGAATATCGAGTAATTCTGCTCTTGGTTTTACGCCAGCATCGATCAATTCTTGCATTTTATTTATCTGAATTGTAGTGATGTTAATTTGTTCATTTGCCAATTTAATATTTTCTTTATTGAATAAAGCATTCAAGTAATTATTGGCTATTTGCAATGAAATATTACTTTGTAAAGTTTCTACGTTTATTTGATTTATTTCAATGTTTTTTTCAGCTTGTTGCACCTGTAATTTATTACGTCCACCATTATAAATGTTATAAGATGCTGCAATACCAAAATTATTAGACGGATTAAAACGCTTGTATTTATTACCAATTCCTACATTTTGCGAGGCAGATGCTGTTACACTTGGCAATAAGCGTGCTTTTGTAATGGTAACATCTTCTTGAGAATAAGTGGTGTTTAATTGTGCTCGTTTTAAGGAAATGTTATTCTCCAAAGCATAATTTACACATTCTTGCAAAGACCATTGTTTTTGTCCAAAACTAAAGGTGATACTTAATATAAATAGGGCAATTGAAATTATTACTTTAATCATAATTCTTATTTTATAGTAGTATGACGTTTGGTTTGTTTATTTGTTACAGGTTTTGATTTTTTTTATACTTACGGTATAAAAAATAAACACCCAAAGCTAAAAATAAATATGGAAAAATCATTAAATAGATAATTCCAGAATTAATTCCTTCCGCCATATCACTATCGCCATTTTCAACAACGGCTTTACACATAGCACATTGTGAGAATAGTGGTTTTGAGGATAACATTAAAGCAATTATTAAAAATACTTTTTTCATTGTATGTTAATCAAATAATTTAAATTATAAAAAAAGCAAAATTACACTAATTTATATTTTTAAACTAACTTTAGTGTGTGTTCTAAAGGGGAAATTTATACTTTGAATTTTTGCAGTCATTCCTAAGAAAGATGATAGCCACGTAATGATTTTAATAGATTACTACTTTTACAGGAATAACATTTGATTTTAAATACATATTCGTTAAAAATTATATCCTCTATTTCTATTCAAAAAAAAGTGTACCTTGCTTAATGAATTGTATTGCTTTTATTAAAAAATTATTAAATGAATATCCAACAGAATAAAAAATACGAAATATTTGAAAAGTTAGTCGTTCATAAATTTGCGATATACAATAGTTTATTTTTAAACTTACCTTACAATCTAGATGATAATATAGGTATAATAATACCTGTTTTAAATAAAATTAGCAAAAAAGGTTTGGATAACGATTTAAACCCCAAACAAATTTTAGATGATTTTTTTAATGTTTATACTACGGTAACTTCCGAGAAAGAGCGCATCGATTTTATGTTTAAAGTCATTCAATTTGTAGAACGCCAAGTTGTTTTGTTTGATAGTGTTGAAGATGCTGCTTTTAAAGACATGGAACCTTATGGTAACGATTTAGATTTAAAAAGTTTCTTTCAAATTTCAAAAAATGCAGGGAAGCAAACCAAGGTTATTGAGAAATTAAATGACTTTAGTGCCCGTATCGTTTTAACAGCACATCCAACGCAGTTTTATCCGCCATCGGTACTTGATATTATTGCGAAATTAAGAGATTATATTACAAATAATGACATCAATTCAATTAACGAAACTTTAAAACAATTAGGTTTAACCTCTTTTTTAAATACCAAAAAACCAACTCCTTTTGACGAAGCAAAAAATATCATCTACTTTCTTAGAAATGTGTTTTATAATGCCGTAGGCGATGTGTACACACATATAAAAAATCAAGTAAAAACAACTCATTTTGATAATACAGATATCATTAAGCTAGGATTTTGGCCTGGAGGCGATCGTGATGGAAATCCGTTTGTAACCTCTAGTACAACTATGAAAGTTGCAGATGAATTGCGTATAAATTTATTAAAATGTTATTACTTTGATATAAAAGATTTACAGCAAAAAATGTCATTCAAAAAAATTGATGCAATTTTAATTGATTTGCGTTTAAAGGTTTATGATAGTTTTTTTGATAAGAATTATAAAATTAATTATTTAGATATTTTACAACCTCTGTTAGACATTAGACAATTATTAATTGGAAAATTTTACAGCATGTATTTAAATGATTTAGATCAATTAATTGATAAAGTTAAAATCTTTAAAACACATTTTGCCACTTTGGATATAAGGCAAGATCATAGCATGCATTTAAAAACGATGACGGCTATTTTAATAAAAGAAAATTGTATTAAAAAAGACATTTCGGAATTAAGCGATGATGCATTGTTAGCTATTTTACTCAATAAAAATTTCAAAATAAATGCATCAGATTATCAAGAACCTATTATAAAAGATACCATAAAAAACATAAAGCAATTAGCAAAAATTCAGGCTAAAAATGGTGAATCTGGTTGTAACCGATATATTATTAGTAACTCCGAAGATAAATTTGCAGTTTTATTTGTATTCGCATTTTTTAAATGGTGCGGTTGGGATGAAACCAAAATCAAGTTTGATATAATTCCTCTGTTTGAAACCATGCTTGGTATGGATACATCTAACGATACAATGCAGCAATTGTTTACTATTCCACAATACAAGCAACATGTAGCTCAACGCGATAATAAACAAACCATTATGTTGGGCTTTTCTGACGGAACTAAAGATGGTGGCTATTTAAAAGCCAATTGGTCTATTTCTAAAACCAAAGAAAGTCTATCTGAAGTTTGTACTAAAAACAATGTAAAGGTACTGTTTTTTGATGGTCGTGGTGGTCCGCCAGCACGTGGCGGTGGAAAAACACATCGTTTTTATGCAACACAAAGTAAAAAGATTGCTAATAATGAAATACAGCTTACAATTCAAGGACAAACTATAACGAGTATTTATGGTTCAAAAGATCAATTCATTCATAATTTTGAGCAATTACTAACGGCAGGTTTATCGCTTAATATATTAGATAATAAAAATGATTTTTCTGATAAGAATATAAAACTCATTGAAGAACTAGCTCAATTGAGTTTTACTAAATACGATGCACTAAAAAAGCATAAAACTTTTATCCCGTACCTTGAAAATAAAAGTACATTAAAGTATTATGGCAAAGCAAATATTGGTAGTAGACCTGGTAAAAGAGGTACTGATAAAAAATTGAAATTAACCGATTTAAGAGCCATTTCTTTTGTGGGCTCTTGGTCACAATTGAAACAAAATGTGCCAGGCTATTATGGCATTGGGACTGCGATTAAAGCCTTAGTAGATCAAGGGAAATCAAATGAATTAAAAGCGTTGTACAATGAAGTTCCGTTTTTTAAAGCATTATTACAAAACAGTATGATGTCCTTATCGAAAACTAATTTTAAACTAACAACTTATATTCAAGACGATCCACAATACAAAGAGTTTTGGCAAATACTACATAAAGAATACCAACTTTCTATAGACATGTTATTGTTAATTTCAAACTCAAAGTCATTGATGGAAGAATCGCCTATTACATTAAATTCCATAAAAATTAGAGAGCAAATTGTATTGCCTTTACTTATTATTCAACAATATGCGCTTCAAAAAATGACTAGCAGTACGGATTATAAAGCCTTGTATGAAAAGATTATTATTCGATCGCTTTATGGCAATATAAATGCGAGTAGAAATTCGGTTTAATTTATATAATTTTCCGAAAAGTAAAAATCATGAAAAATACGTAGATATCTGTGAGATGTATATGCTTTCAAACTCGTAATTAAAATAAACCCTTAGTTCATTACGTCTTTTCAGAAGCTGGGTTAGATTTAACCACGCTTTGGCGTGGAAGGCTCATTTAATAATAAGGGGAAATCATCAAATAAACAATAACACCAGTTACAGCTACATAAAGCCATAATAAAAATGCGAATTTCCCTAATTTTTTATGACGCACAAAGTCCTTATTTAAAGCACGTGCAAAAGTAAACAACACAAAAGGTATAACGGCTACCGATAAAATTATATGAGAAATAAGAATAAAGAAATAAGTGTAATATATAAAACCTTCTCCTCCAAAATGCGTGCTATCTGATGTAGCGTGATATAAAATATAGAGTACCAAAAATAATGTTGTTAAACTCATTGCTGTTTTAATAAGCCGCTCATGTAACTTTCTTTTCTTGTTTTTAATCGCCCAAATTGCAGATACTAATATAATAGCTGTTACAGCATTTATGGTTGCATAAATTGGTGGTAAAAAAACTGGTACTTTTATATCTAATTTTATTCTGAATAATGATGCAACAACTATAGGCACAATAATAGAAATTGCAGTTATTAATTTATTGCATTTTTTTTCAGTTGTCATAGTATAATGTCTAGTTTCTTTTCTTTAGGTTCTTAACTTTAAGTTTTATTAATTATTCATTTAATAATAACGCAATATCTTCTTTCAACATTTCAATTTGCTTTGAATCCAAACCATCATAAAATTTTATTGGATTTTCAATACCACCAGCAGCTATTGTTCTAGAACGAATAAAGCCATTTTTATCAATTAAAGCAAATAAACCTGAATGCTCAAATCCGCCGTCAGCTTTTTCATTTTCACCAGCATATAATTTAAAACCATCATTAGACAATTTATAAATGGTATCTAAGTCGCCAGTTAAAAAATGCCAGTTTTTCATTGTAGCGCCTTTATCTAATGCGTATTTTTTTAATTTTTTGGGGTTATCTCTTTCAGGATCAATACTAATAGACACTATAGAAAAATCATTATTATTCCCAAAAACATTTTGAATTTTAACCATATTTTCATTCATCTTAGGACAAATAGTTGGACAACTTGTAAAGAAAAATTCAAGTACGGTTACCTTGTTTTCTATGTGCTTATTACTTACTGTTTTATTGTCTTGATTGGTAAAACTAAATTCTGGTATATGCTCAAATTTAAGTAAATTCGACATTTTATTAGTAGTAGATAATTTTTCGAATTGCTTTGTTTTTACAACTTTATTATTTTTAATAGTGTTCACAATTTTAGGTAAGGCATAAATACCAAAGACCAATATTATAAAAGCAATACCAATATATGAATTTTTTTTCATCGGACTTTAAATTTAATTTTTATACGGGTTCTTAAACACACTTTTTTTCTTATTCTTCTTTAATGCTAAACGATATTCTGCTAATAGAATTTTAACATCGTCTATCATTTTTTGATGAATTTCTGACACAACTTCCGTATTATAGCCATATAATAAGCCATTAGGAATGTCTTCATCTTTATTTCTACCTCTTAAATAACCATCTTTATCAATAATAAATGCTTTACTTGAATATAATTTTTCATCCAAAACTAAATTAGTTTGCAAGCTATTAAATAGTAATTGTAAACTTTCTTTGGACGTAAAAACAAATTTCCAATTTCTAATATCGGTTGTAAATGCTAATTCTTTTTTTAGCACTTCTGTATTTTCTTCTGAACCATTTGGTAACACAATTACAAATTGAAAATCTACAAATTCTAGGTTTCGTTTATAAATTTTTTCATTTAAATTAAGTGCGTTGGTTTTGTGTATTAATAAATCCTCACCAAAAAAACATAGAATGGTTATTTTATCTTTAAACTGGATGTTCTGTTTGGGTTCTAATGTTTTAATATCAACTACATTCTGTTGTAAAATGGGCAAATATCTAAATTTATTTTTACCTGTAGAAACCATTAAATATAATAGTAACGGACCAATAAGTAATGCGAAAAGTAGCCAGAATTTTTTCATTATTGTTTTAAAAAAAAATTGCCTAAAAAATACATTTCAGGCAACTTTATACTATTTATTCAGTTTATATATTAGTGAAATGTAGTCATTCTTCTTATAAGTCCTGTAAAGCTATCTCCAATAGATCCACCTTCAATTAACACAAAAAATGATAAGTACAATATAAAGAATACCAAAGTCCAAACTATAGATCGTCTAAACCATTTATGTTCATCGTTTAAGTGCATAAAATACCATGCAATGTAATATGCTTTTACTAGAGTTAGTATTAAGAATATCCAGTTTAATAAACTAGTACCCAAAAAGCTTGAAAGGTGTAAAAAATCGTATTTTTTAATACCTAAAAAAACTTCAACTAAGGTAATTACAGTAAGTAATCCAAATACTTTCCATATTAAACCTTTATGAGATTCGTGTGCTTGTGCGTGTGCCATTTTTATTTTTTTATGTTATTAAACTAAGTAGAAGAATGTGAAAACAAAAACCCAAACTAAATCGACAAAGTGCCAATATAATCCCGCTTTTTCAACCATTTCATAATGACCTCTTCTTTCATAAGTCCCAACTAAAACATTAAAGAATATAATAATATTAATCAATATTCCAGATAAAACGTGAAATCCGTGAAATCCAGTAATGAAGAAGAAAAAGTCTCCAAATAAAGTTTTTCCATATTCGTTTACTTTAAGGTTTGCTCCTTTTACAACTTGTTTTCCAGTAGTTAATAAATTTACAGATTCTGCCCTACTTAATATTACTTTCTTTTTAGTTGCTAAGTCTATTTCTTGAGTACGTATGCTTAACTCTGGATGATTTTTAAATCCTTCTGTTACCTGATGTAAGGTAACCGGTGGAATAGTTGCTTCTTTTTTAAACCACAATCCGTTGCTACGTGTGTGTTGTGTTCTTTCGCCATGCGATACTGCTGCAAAGCTTTCAATACTAACTTGATGTCCGTCTTTATCAACAAACTGAGCAATTTCTCCACTGTTTAGTTGAACAGCACCATAAGAACCGCCAATAAAATTCTTCCATTCCCAAGCTTGAGAGCCTAAAAATATAATACCTCCAATAATGGTTAGTAACATATAAAGCGTCACTTTTTTCTTTTTCATTTGATGGCCTGCATCAACAGCTAAAACCATTGTTACGGAAGAAAATATTAACACAAACGTCATAAATGCCACATAAATCATTGGTAATGTTGCGTGTGTAAAAGGAACGTGCGTAAACACCTCATCAGCAATTGGCCAAGAGTCTAAAAATTTAAAACGTATAAATCCATAAGCTCCTAAGAATCCAGCAAAAGTTAATGCATCGGATACTAAGAAAAACCACATCATCATTTTACCATAACTTGCGTTAAATGGTTTGCCTTCGGTTTTATCGACATGAGCATCAGAATGCGCTGGTATTGTTGCTTCCATATAAAAAAATTAGTTAGAATTTTATGATGTTCTCATAAAAGTAGCAAATATATAAATCTTAATTGTAATATCCTTAAATTACTGCAAGAAAAAATAAAAATAAGAAAACCCAAAGCGCTCCTAAAAAGTGCCAAAATATTTCTCCAAGTTTAATTCCCAACATATTAGTTGCAGAATATTTATGATTGTAATTTTTGAATAATAAAAACAGTATAACTGCAAGACCAATAATTACGTGAATTGCATGTGCAAAGGCTACAATATCAAATAACGAAGAGGCAACATTACTAGTTGGTCCAGTAAAATACAAACCCATTGCCGTTAGTTGCAAATAGCCTTGATATTGAAAATACACAAATGCAATCCCCAAAATTAATGTAGCTATCAACAACACATTTGTTTTAACACGGTTTTCTTGTTGCATTGCTTTTTTTGCAAAATAAAAACATAAACTACTAATAACAATTAGCACTGTTGTTATATAAAATACTTTGGGCAAATCAAACGATACCCAATCTTCTCTTTGTCTGCTAATGACATAAGCACTTGTTAAACCAGCAAACGACATAGTTAATGATACCAATGCAAAATAAAGCATTTGTTTGAATGTTTTTTCTCTTTTTTGTAAATCCATAGTTAATGTAAAAATTTATCTATTACAAAGATAATTTGAATTAAAGTTATATACAAGACACTTGATAGCATTAGTTTTCGAGCTGACTTATCATCTTGATTTTTATGTAATTTAAAACCGTAAAATAACATCACCAAACCTAATCCAAAAACTAATATTGTTGTTAGTGGTAATGTATAAAAACGTCCTGTCATTTTTAAAACTGGAATCGCAGCTGCAATAATCATTAAGATTGTGTACATTATAGTTAACCTTGTAGCTACTTGATTTTTTTCGCCTGTAGGCATCATATTGAAACCTGCTTTTTTATATGCATCAAATTGCAACCAACCAATAGCCCAAAAATGAGGAAATTGCCAAAAAAACTGAATCATAAATAAAATACCTGCTTCAATTCCAAATTCACCAGTTGCTGCAACCCAACCTAACATAAATGGAATTGCGCCTGGAATTGCGCCAACAAATACACTTAAAGGTGTTATGGTTTTAAGTGGTGTATAGGCGCTTGTATATAAAAATACCGAAATAGCACTAAACATTGCCGTTTTAGGATTGATACTATACAAACAAACAAGACCTATAATTGTTAGAATCACCGCAATGGTCATTGCTGTATTTACCGTCATTCTTTTAGCTGGCAAAGGCCTATTTTGAGTTCTAGGCATAATAGCATCTGGCTCTTTTTCAATAATTTGGTTGTATGCATTGGATGCGCCAACCATACAATAACCTCCAAAAGCCAATAAAAATAATGTTTGATAATTAACTGTTTCAACAGCTAATAAATAACCTGCAATTGAAGAAATAACAACACTTATTGAAAGACCAAATTTAGTAAGTTGTTTAAAGTCTGTTAAAAATGATATTTTATTTTCCAAATTGTTATAATTAGTTGATCGATAATTCAGGGTGCAAATATATTATTTATTGCCGACTGAAAATATTTTTTGTAAAATATTTAAAAAAATGTTTGTCATTTATAAAATTGTATTAAATTTGCACTCGCAATTTTAGTTGTTGACTTGTTAACAATGCATTTGCGAAAGTAGCTCAGGGGTAGAGCATCACCTTGCCAAGGTGGAGGTCGCGGGTTCAAATCCCGTCTTTCGCTCTGAGTTTTTGAAATTTTGGCTTTAGTTTTATACTAAAAATTTCAATACATCATGCTTGAGTGGTGGAATTGGTAGACACGTTGGACTTAAAATCCAATGTCCGTTAGGACGTACGGGTTCAAGTCCCGTCTCGAGTACTTAAACTCCTGTTAATCTTTTGATTTTCAGGAGTTTTTTTGTTTTTAGGGGTTCTTTTAGGGAGAATGTTTTAATAAACATTACATTTTTAAGTTTAAGAACTTCCTGATTCTAAAAATTACAATATACTGGAATAACTATTGAATTTTATAATTACAGTAATTGTTCTATTTGGTAAAAAACTCAATAAGAACCTATACAAAGGCTAATGATAATTTTACTTATTTAGCCTGTCCATACTTAAGTCTTTAGATAGCATACTTTTTGACCGATTTAACACTTTAGATGCATTTTGTTTAGTTCTGTATTCTTTGATAGCCCATTCTGCTAATTCCTTATTAAAGATTGCTATAATTTCATTGTACGTTTTATTTTTGACAAAATGCGTTTCCCTTTTTTTAGATAATTGATTATTCCATTTATTAAATTCATCAATTGCTTTATTAATTGCAATATCTGTTTTTTTATATTCATAATGAAAAGCGATAATATAAGATGCCAGTTTCTGCAAGTCTCTAAAGTTCCCATTTAATTCTTTGTTTAATAAAAAGTGATGTATCTTTTTATTCCAAATAATAGTTGGAGCATCTTCAAAATTGGCTACTTCCTTCCAAACTGCTTTCCAATATAACTCAAGATCATCTTTACATAATCGCAAAGGAGGAATTTCTACAATAAATCTAGCGGTTCTGTCTAAGAAATCACTATCCAGCTTGTCGTTTGACAATTTGTTAAACGGAATATTACTAGCAATGATAAGTTTAAAAATTGCTTTCTCAGGTTCGGATGCTCCTAAAGGGTGATATTCCCCTGTTTGTAATACTTGAATTAGTTGTCTTTGTAAAGGTTTTGATAAATCTTGAATTTCATCAAGAAAGAGTATACCTCCATTTTTGTATTTAGATAATATTCCTTTTTTATCTATTTCAGCACCTGTAAAAGCACCTTCTATTGGTAAAGGAGAGCTGTCGTTATATTCCATATTGTTTGAAAACACCATCAACTGCGTGATGTTTACAAATTTTTTGAATTTTTTGTTTTGAAAACGAGTATCAATACGTTTTCTTTCTGCTAAAACACCATCTTTATTGTTTGGTTTTTTAACTTCAATGAATACCAATGGCATTCCGTTAATTAGCAAGATTACGTCTGGTCTAAATTCGTCTTCGTCTTTTTTGTAGGTTAATTCCGTTACAACATTGAAGGTGTTGTTTTCAAAATTTTCAAAATCTATTAATTTTACACCCGATTTTTGTGTTAGTTTTTTGTAGAAGGCTTTCCCTAAATCTTCATTGTCTAGTGATAGAGAAACTTCGTCTAATACTCTTTTAGCATCTTCTTCTGATACATCATTATTAATTGCTGTAATGCTTTTAATAAAAATATCAGTGAATATATTCGTGTCTAAATTCCAAGTGTTGTCTTTTAACGAAAGATACTTATAACCCAAGCGTGTTAAATGTAATATTGTAGGGATTTTAACCCTTGAATCTTCGCTAAATATCATAGCGTTTTTGAAAGCCTAAATGTAAGCAATATTAAATTACTAAAATTATATAATTATAGATTTATATAATTATTGTTTGGGTTTTGGAAAAACAACATCCATTTTCCAATTTACTTGGTTTAATTCTTTAATGAAAGTGTCTATTTTGAGTATCATATTTTCATAACTTGGCGAATCACCATAAATCATTTGTTCTTGCATGGTTTGGTAATCTTTTTTCCAGGCTTTATCTAATTCTTTTGGAGGTAACGGATTTAAAGTTTGTGGTTGTAATAAGTTATAATCTATATAACCCACTTTAGTAAATGCGTACCGATGCTTTACGATAGTTGTGTACAATTCTTTGTTATTTATTGCTTTTTCAGCAAATTCACTTTCTATTAATTGATATATGTCGTAGAGATGTCTACTTAGCCTATCGGTTCTAATCCTTTCTTTTGGTCTGTGAAATTCTTCGTGTAACAAAAAAAGTTTTTCTAAAAAAGTACGTTCTGGGTTTACTGTTGGTATCCGTATTGGCTTGTTTGAAAAATTGGTATTTGGAAAACCCGCATCTACTAGAGCATTAAAAGATTGTATAGTAAATGGTTCTCTTAAAGAGCGACTGCCAATCTCTAATAAAATTCTTGGCATAATATAACTGGTTGTTTTGGTTATATTTGGATAGTAGATTTCTATTATTCTTGGGTCTTGATCGCTTGTTGTTGCTTTGGTTAGTTTGATGTCTATTTTTGTAAAACCATTATCCGTAAATTTTTTTTCTAAAAGGGGTTTTAAAATGTTTTGAATATATGTACTCGATGTTTTTCTAAGGTTGGTACGTTCTTTTTTACTGAGTTCTTTTTTAAATCCAAAAAACGAACGATCTACAGCGAGGTCAATATCTTCGGAAAACCGATGTATTAAATTCCATGCTTTACTTAATGAAGTTCCGCCTTTAAACACAAGGTGTTTTCCTATTTCTAATTCAAAGACAAGTGCTAATGTTTGTACAACCCACCAATCTTTTTCTACTGCATACGGAGGCATGCCTGTTTTATTTGCGATTTCTTGAAATATGAGGCGTTTTTCAGTATCTGGTATGTTAAAAAATTTGTTCATTTTTTTAGATGGCTTTTTTCATAATTTTCTGAATCCAAACTGGTGCTAGTTCTATGTCGTGCAATAAGTGTTTTTTGTTCTCTTTTTTTAGTAATGTTATTATTTTATTTTCATCACTACTTGTCAATTTATTTTTACTTATTTCACGTAATGCTTGTATTGCTAAACTGCTTATTTTTCCTTTTGCAAGTAAATTTTTTGGTGTGGTTCTTTTAAGTTTAATAGTTCTATTGCCAATTTTTATTTCTCTTGGTGCTCCATTGGTTAAAAATACCAATTTCATAGGTATTTGTGTACTTAACCCTAAAATATGCAATGCTTGTGTTCCTGTTGGAATAATAGTAATTTTATCTCTCTTAGCAATAGCAGCGGCAACTTCTTCTGCAGTTGGCATTATTTCATTAATATATTGGCTTAAAATAGGTCTTACGTAAATACCAGTTGCTACTCTTTTTATGTAACCATTTTTTTTTAAACGATGTAATGCAACTCTAATAGCTTCTTGTGTTCCTTTTTTTAAAAAATCATTTGGAAAAATCAATGTGCCGCGAGGTTTACGTGAAATTTTTCTTTTTATTTCCTTTTCAATACTGTGCATTTTTAGTTTTATTTTGTAACAAATATAGTATAAATTTGTTACAGAATATGTAATTTTTAAAAGAGAATCGGTAAAAGAAAATTTTTATCGATTAATGAATGTCGTCATTCGCAATTTGATACTCGTATTTTTAAGATATTTATTATTGTTTACGTGACTGTAATTATATAAAATCACCTTCATTAGGATATTCATATTCATCAAAATTATAAGGAATTATAGGATGATACTCTTCCATATATTTTTCTTGCAATATTTTGATAAAAGCTACATAATCAACTGAAGGAATGTTGCCATCTCTTTCTAGGTCATATAATTCTTCATCGTGATCTAGTTCAATTTTTTTATTGATTAGCTTGAATGTCCAATCTTTATTCCAATATTCTTTATCTATATAACTGTAGGTAATTTCACTATAAAGATGCTCTAGTTTTTCTTTTGATGTTTCATTCTCATCTGTGCTATACTGAAATGATTCAATAATTTCTTTCAAAAATTCTGGCGCAAAAATTCCAAGCCCTTCGTGTGTTCTCCATTTTGGAAAAGCTAAATCTATAAAATCAATTACATCAGCAAAGACTTCTGTATTGAAATGAATGTTCATCAGATCATGATAATCGCTATGTTCGAGATTACTTTTATAATTAATGTATTGTTCTTGTTTGCTCATTTGTATAAATCTATAATTGTATTTTTATGTAATTATATAAACTGTTTAATCATTGTTATTTCTACTTTCTCATATTTTTAAAATCTGTATCTATTCGTTGCTTTCCATCTTTAGTAAACTCCCACGGTGAACATTCCTGCCTATTAGTGATGAGATACCACCGTTTAATTATTACTACTTAATACAAATTCCTAATGATTTAACATAAAACCAAGAGATTTATTAATCAACTCATTTAATTTCATTTTTTTTTATTGCAATAAGTGAAATTCTTTTATGTACTTCACTAGAAACTCTTATATTAAAAATACCTTTGTATGTTTTATTAGGTTCTTTTCCTATTTCCATTTAATGACAAGGAATGGATAAATATGGCAGAATTATTTATGGAAGATGATATATCATCCCTTTAAATAATCTCCACAAACATCCGTAACAGTATTATCAAAACTTTCAAACTCAAAACCGATTGTTTTTTTGATTTTATCAGATGAATACGTATAACTACTCAACGAAGCGCTGGCAGAATGTTTGGTTATTAAAGGTGATTTTTTAGTTATTAAGCATTTAAGCCACTCAAATCGCCAGGCAATATTACTTAAGATTTTACCAACTTTTATAGTTGGTCTTTTTTTACCAAAAGCATCTGCAATTAAAAAGAACAGATTTTTAAAAGAGGTGCTTTTTGACACTAAAATAAAACGTTCATTTACAACATCACTTTGCATTAATTGAATCATAGCTTTTACAACATCTTTTACACCTACAAAGCCTGTAACACCTTCGGTATAAAATTTAAATTCATTATAAAATTTGGTGAATAATTCGCCTGGGCCATTATGCCAAAAACCAGACCCTAATATAACACCTGGATTGACAATAACAACCTGTAAACCTTCTTGAGTGGCACGCCAAACTTCCATTTCGGCACCATATTTTGTAATGGCATAGCCATAATTATTTGTTTCGGTATTCCATTCGTTTGTTTCGTCTATTGGTTTATTGGTTAGGTTTTTTTCAATAGTAGCTATAGAGCTTACAAAACAAAATTTATCGATTTTTTGACTAATGGCAAAATTCACCAT
The DNA here is from genome assembly GCA_036478895.1 of Flavobacteriaceae bacterium. Classification (GTDB taxonomy): domain Bacteria; phylum Bacteroidota; class Bacteroidia; order Flavobacteriales; family Flavobacteriaceae; genus S010-17. The sequence goes on from JAZGEV010000032.1 coordinate 17,240, forward strand.
ATTGGCTGTACCTTCAATATTAATTTGACGCATTTTTTTATAATTTCGCTTATCAAAAGAGACTATTGCAGCACAATGATAAACGATTGTAACATCTTTATAGGCTTTTTCTAAAGAAGGCACATCGGTTACATCGGCTTCTAACCATTCAATTTTTTTGAATAACTTTTCAAAATCATCTGTATAATAAGAAAACACGTTTTTAACGGCATTAATATTACTTTTATTTCGATGAATAGCTCTAATTTTTACATCCAATAAGGTTAAAGAATATAATAAATGTGAGCCTACTAACCCTGTTCCTCCAGTAACTAAAATCATTTGGCTAAAGTACAAATATTATAAAATAATGATGATAATTTTGATAGCCAAATAATATTGACTACTTTTGTCAAGTTAATTATTGTCAATTAAATGAAAACTTTTGGAAATTTATTAAAGGAAAACAGAAAACAGCAACAACTTACGTTACTAGATGTATCTAGTGTTTTACATATAGATGCTGCAATCATCAGTAAAATAGAAAGCGCTAAAAGAACAGCTAACCGTAAACAAGTATCTCAATTTATCTCCTTTTATAAATTAGATGAGAAAGTGGCTTTTTCTATTTGGTTGAGCGATAAAATTATCTACAATTTACAAAATGAAACGTATGCGTTAGCGGCTTTTAAAGTTGCCGAAGAGCGTGTTAAATACGAGTCAAATCAGTCAAAAAAGGTTGTTAAAGTAGCTAAAAAAATTAGTTTATTATTAAACGAAGTGACTATTTTACAAGAAAAATGGCATTGTTTAAAACCGTTAAATAAGACTCAGTTAGAAAAAATGCGTGAGTATTTTAACTTAAATTATACTTTTGAATCTAACCTTATAGAAGGTAACACCTTAACACTTCAAGAAACACATTTGGTAGTTAATGAAGGTATTACAATTTCGGGTAAAAGTATGAAAGAGCATCTGGAGGTTGTAAACCATGCAGACGCTATTGATTTTATTATAGAATTGGTAAAGAATAAAGAGCCGCTCACCGAGCGAATTCTTAAAGAAATTCATTATTTAATTTTAAAAGGTATCGATAGAATACATGCTGGTGTTTATAGAAAAGTACCTGTTATTATTAGTGGGTCTGCTCATAAACCACCTCAACCATATTTGTTAGATAAAAAAATGGAAGACATTTTTATTTTTTATAATGCTAATAAAAACAAATTGCATCCTGTTTTATTGGCAGCTGCAATGCATCAAAAAGTGGTTACGGTTCATCCGTTTATTGATGGTAATGGTAGAACTTGTCGTCTAATAATGAACCTTATTCTATTACAAAACGGTTATACTATTGCAAATTTAAAAGGTAATAACTCGTCAAGATTACTTTATTACCAAGCTTTGGAAGATATTCAAGTAAAAAATTCCAGTTTAAATTTTGATAGTTTAATTATAAAAACAGCTATCGAATCTTTAAATGAGCATATTGAATTAGCAGAATAAGAAAAGGGAAAAACATTTTCTCTTTTCTTTCTGTTCTTCTCTTTTCTCTTTTATATCTTTGCAGACTAATAAAATACGATTAAAATGAATAAATTTGTAGAAGAATTACGTTGGAGAGGCATGTTACACGACATTATGCCAGGAACCGAAGATCAATTAGCTAAGGAAATGACATCTGCCTATATTGGATTTGACCCAACGGCTGACTCCTTACATATTGGTAGTTTGGTGCAAATTATTTTATTAATGCACTTTCAAAAACACGGCCATAAACCAATTGCTTTAATTGGTGGTGCAACAGGAATGATTGGCGATCCTTCTGGAAAATCGGCTGAAAGAAACTTATTAGACGAAGCTACTTTAGCAAAAAATATTGCTGGTGTAAAAGAACAGTTGGAACGTTATTTAGATTTTTCGTCAGATAATAAAAACGCTGCCGAACTCGTCAATAATTACGATTGGATGAAAAATTTAACCTTTCTAGATTTTGCGCGTGATATTGGCAAACACATTACCGTTAATTATATGATGGCAAAGGATTCCGTTAAAAAACGATTGAGTTCTGAGTCTAATGTTGGGATGAGTTTTACCGAATTTACCTACCAATTGGTACAAGGTTATGATTTTTTACACTTATATAAAGAAAAAAATTGTATGCTTCAAATTGGCGGATCGGATCAATGGGGAAATATTACAACAGGAACCGAATTGGTTCGTAGAATTGCCAAAGGAAAAGCCTACGCACTTACGTGTCCGCTAATTACAAAAGCAGACGGTACAAAATTTGGAAAAACCGAAGGCGGTAATGTTTGGTTGGACGCAGCCAGAACGTCACCGTATAAATTTTACCAATATTGGTTTAATTCTAATGATGCTGATGCTGAAAAATACATTAAAATATTTACTTTTTTAGATAAAGAAACGATCGATAAATTGATTGTTGAGCATAATGAAAGTCCCCATTTGCGTTTGTTACAAAAAACTATTGGTAAGGAAGTTACTATTATGACACACGGAGAAGAAGCATATGAAAATGCTTTGAAAGCCTCTAATATTCTTTTTGGAAAATCTACGGCAAGCGATTTAAAATCATTAGACGAACAAACATTTTTAGATGTGTTTGAAGGTGTGCCTCAAACAGAAATTTCATTAACTGACCTTAAAAACGGTATCAATATGATTGATGCTTTGAACGAAAAATCTGGTTTTTTAAAATCGAATGGTGAAGCCAGAAGAGCTTTAAAAGAAAACTCAATTTCAGTAAACAAAGAAAAAGTTACCGATGAAACTCTCTTAACAGGAACCGATTTAATAGCCGATAAATTTATTTTATTACAACGTGGTAAAAAGAATTATTTTTTGTTGAAGGTTATATAAAACAACTATTTAATATTACTTAAAAAAGCCAGTTACATATTGTAATTGGCTTTTTTCAACTTCTAGAGCTTCTTATAATTCGTAATTCTTCTTTTCCAACGTCAGATTTTTAATATTTCTCTCTTAATCTAGCATCTACTCGCGTTTCAGTGTAAATTAAAACGAAAGGACTATAAAATTTTGTTGTTCTTTCTCTACCATCATTATGACGTTTTATTCTATTTTCAATATTTTTAGTTAAACTAACATAAATGTAATTATGTTGTAAACTTGATATCGCATAAACGTAGAACATAAAGTGTTTATATTACAAAAGCCGAGTTTACACTCGGCTTTTGAAGTTGTACCAAAGGTGGGAATCGAACCCACACTCCCTAAAGAACTGGATTTTGAATCCAGCGCGTCTACCAATTCCGCCACTTTGGCCTTTTATTATTATCAATAAAGGATTTTGAATCCTTTTTAGCGCGCCTGCCTGAGGTAGGCAAGTCTACCAATTCCGCTACTTGAGCAAGTAATAAAATAAGATTGCAAATTTAATAAATCAATCTATAATTTTACTACTTTTTTAACGTTTTAATTTCAGTTTTTTCCATTTTGTGATAAAACCAATATTAATCCTATATTTGAAGTATGAATTTTTCAAAGAACAGTAAAATAATTCGCGTAATTCTTGTAACACTTTCGTTTATAGTTGTATCGATAATACTATGGAATACGTATGATTTTTTTCAGAAATTTAAAGAAGAAGAACGTAATAAAGTTATATTACTTGGTGATGCACAAAAGAACTTAGTTTCTAAACCTCTTACAGACACTGACTTTGATTTAGCTCTAAAAATAGTTAATAACAATAAAACAATTCCTATTATACAAACAGATGAAAATGGTGTGATAACTGGTAAAATAAATTTAGATACTTTAAAGGAACACGATCCTGTTTATTTAAAAAAACAACTGGAAATCATGAAAAAACAAAATGAGCCAATAAAAGTTACTTGGTTTATTATGGATTCAATTCCGTTAAAAAACACTATTGATGTTAAAAATAACAAAAAACGTTGGCAAGTTAAACGTATTAATTATACACGATTTCAATATTATAGAGACTCAGATTTATTAACTAAATTAAAGTACTATCCATTAGCCCTTTTGTTGATTCTAACCTTATTTGGAAGTGTTGTTTATCTCGTTTTTAAATCTACAAGAGTTGCAGAACAAAATAAACTTTGGGCTGGAATGGCAAAAGAAACAGCTCATCAAATAGGCACACCATTAACCTCTTTACTAGGTTGGGTTGAAATTTTACGGATGGATAATACTGAGGAAACAACGGTTGTAGAAATAGAGAAAGATATTACACGTTTAAATACAATTGCCGATCGGTTTTCAAAAATTGGATCTATCCCAAAACTAGAAAGGATTAATTTGGTTGATGAAACTAAAAAATCATTTACTTACCTCGAATCTAGAAGTTCAAAACAAGTCCATTTTTCTTTTTCAACTGATATAGAAAACACAACTATTATGGCAAACAAGCAATTATTTTCTTGGGTGATTGAAAATGTAATTAAAAATGCTATAGATGCTATGCAAGGGAAAGGGAAATTAGATTTAGCCATAAAAACTGATGCAAATTTTGTAAAGATATTAATTTCCGATTCTGGTAAAGGCATATCAAAAGCAAATTATAAAAAAATATTTGAAACAGGTTTTACAACAAAAAAACGCGGTTGGGGTTTAGGCTTATCTTTAGCAAAAAGAATTATAAATGATTATCATAATGGTAAAATTTACGTAAAAAAATCCACACTTGGTAAAGGGACTTGTATCGCAATATCTCTTAAAAAAGTGTAGCGTAAAATTGTTTATACCAAACGATCTATAATTACGGAAGTATCAATAAACATTAAACTTAACACACCAATAACAATTAATAATTTAATGATATTATGTAGTACAATATAGTTGTTTTTAGTTTTAGCCATCCACAATAAAACAGAAAAAATCAACAATACAATTCCTGCAAAATAAAAGTAATATTTCATATTACCTATTTCATCATAGCGTAAAATAAAATAAATTGGACTGATAGTAAAAATAATAAAAAAGGAAATTAATATTTTTGTAAATTGGTCGTCATATTTAATAGGAATAGTCATATAATTTTGTGCAATATCTCCTTTAATGTTTTCTAAATCTTTTACCAATTCGCGTATTAACAAGATGAAGAACAAAAATGTAGCGTGTACAAAAATAACTTCCGAGAAATTTTTATAATAAACAAAAACTGCAAAAAAGGGTAATAACGCCAATATTGCTGCAGAAAATAAACCAGTTAAAGGTTCTTTTTTTAACTTATGAGAATAAAACCAAATTAAGAAAATATAAACTGCGAAAAATAAAGCGGCTCGCCAAGACACTAAAAATCCAAATGCAAAACCTAAAAGGTTCAGTAAAAAATAAACTTGCAATTTTGTTTTTTGACTCACAAAATTATCCAATTCAAATTTTTGAGGTTTGTTTATTTTATCTTTCTCTTTATCGTAAAAATTATTGATAATATAACCTGCGGCAATTGTGCAAGCAGTTGCTAAAACAATAAAATACAGATGAATATCCGTTAAAACAAAACGCAATGATTTTTGAGGAGAAAAAATAAAAATAGCGGCTAAATACTGTGCCAATACAATAACTGCAATGTTAAAACCACGCACAACCGATAACATACTTAAAAATTTATAGTAGAATGGTGCATTTTTTTTACTGTTATTTTTTGCTATTTCTAGTAGATCCATTTAATAATATAAAAGTTAAAATCTATCTTGCAATTTAAAAACATCTTGCAATATTTTACTAGTCCTACTTTTAATATCGGTTCTTATTTTTAACTCTTCTTTTGCCACCATTTTAAAAACACTATTCAGCGCTTGCGATGTTACATAATTCGTTAAATCTGGATTTACATTTCTAGTCAATGGTATGGCATTGTACTTTGTAATTAAATTACTCCATATTACATCTGCGCCAACTTCGGCAAAAGAATTTTTAATAACAGGTTCAAATTTTGCAAACAAAGCTGTTTTTGTTGCGTTCTGTAAAAAATCTGTTGCTGCATTTTGGTTGCCTAATAAAATGTTTTTAGCATCGGTAACTGTTAAGCTTTTAATTGCATTAACAAAAATTGGTGTCGCTTCTTTCACAGCATCTTCTGCAGCTCTATTCAACATTTTTATACCATCATCGGCTAGTTTTCCTAAACCAACTTTTCGCAAGGTGTTTTCTAGGTTTTGTAATTCGGATGGCATTGGAATTTTCACCAAATCATTTTTGTAAAAACCATCTTTCAACGCTAAAAAACTAACTTGATTGGTTATTCCGTTTTGCAACGCTTCTTTTAAACCGCCAGCAATTTGGGCATTACTTAAAGTTGGATTGGGCATTTGGTTCACAACTTGATTTAATTCTGCACAAGAAGACACTACTATTAAAGTCAATACTAATATTATTTTTTTCATTTTCTTAAATTTTAGATGCAAATATAAGCATAAATGGATAGATTATTGTAACTTGTATTTACATGATATTCTTTTCAAAATTTAAATTTAATCAGTACATAGCCATCACCATTTGGCCTATAATCATTATTAATAAAAAATACAAAGGCGATAAAGTGCTTGTAAACCACGAAAAAATCCATATAAAACAGCAATTAGAATTGCTTTGGTTACCCTTTTTTATTTGGTATTTTATTGAGTTTATAATTAGATATGTGCAATATAAAAACTGGAACGAAGCTTATTTAAATTTATCTTTTGAACGTGAAGCAAGAGATAATGAATGGAATTTAAATTACCTGAAAACCAGAAAATGGTATGGCTTTTTTAAGTATCTGTAATTTTTAAATCACCATTAAATTACAACCTCTAATATCCGAATTATCAAAACGTCCCAATATTTCAAAAGTACCATCATCATAAACTTTTCCTAAATCTTGAGTGGCAATGAATGCACAAGAATTAGTGTTGGCAAGATCAATAATATTAATGCCTCCAGCTTTTTCATTAGGCAAAAGAGTAAGCGCATCTTCCGTATCTCTAATGAGTATTTTCATCCAATGAGGCGTTTTAAAAATGCCATTTCCGTTTGAATACGCTTGTGATAATAATTCCGTCATTCCATATTCCGAATGGATTTCATTTACTCCAAAACCAGCCTTTAAAAGCTCATGTAATTCTGCTCTAATAATTTCTTTACGTCGCCCTTTCATCCCACCAGTTTCCATAATTATGGTGTTTTTTAAATTGAATTTTTGCAATTCAATTAAATCCAATAAGGCAAATGAAACGCCTATTAATAGTACTTTTTCTCCATTTTTATCTAGTTTCATTAATTTTTTCGATAATTCAGATAAATCATTTAAATAGAAACCACTGTCTTTATTATGGGATTTTTTGATTAAATCATCAACCATATATACTAATGAAGAACCGTTGCGTTCCAAATAATTTGGCAACAAAGCCAAGATGGTATATTGGGTAACATCACCATAAAAAAAATCAAAGCCTTTTTGATAGCTTTCTTCATAAATAGCAACATCTGTCACCAAGTGTTTACTGCGCTCAACACCTGTTGTGCCGCTACTTAAAAACGTTTGTTGTGGGTCTTTTTTACCCGATAAAATGGCATGTGTTTTAAAAAAAGAAATAGGTAAAAACGGAATGTCAAACACGCTTAAAATAGTTTCAGCTTTCACACCTAAGTGTGTTATAAAATCACGATAAACAACATTGTTTTCTACTTGATAACGAAAGACTTCTAAGGCTTTTTTATCAAAATTTGAGGCATTATTTAAATTAAAAACACTAAGTTTATTCATAATTAGTGCAAAATTAGGGTATTTTACGCAACCATTTACACATTTTGGCATCTTAATTATAACGATATTATATAAAATCAAACACCTATTACTCTAGAAAAACACATACAAAGATGTAAGCGAGGTGATCGAAAATCTCAAGCTCAAATTTATAGCATTTATGCTAGTAAATTATTTGGCTTGTGCCTAAAATATTCCAACAACAAACAAGAAGCCGAAGATAATTTACAGGATAGTTTCATCACTATTTTTGAAAAAATAAAACAATACAAAGGAAATGGTTCATTTGAAGGTTGGATGAAAAGAGTTACGGTAAATGTATGTTTACAAAAATTTAGAAAAAAGAATGTATTAAATGTTGTAACTGATGAATATCCTGATGTTGTTACAGTAGACGTTGATGAAGATGCTATTTCGTTAACTTATCTGCTTGATGTTATTAGTCAATTACCAAACCGTTATAAAATGGTATTTAATTTGTACGTATTAGATAATTACTCACATAAAGAAATTGCAACGTTTTTAAATATTTCTGTTGGCACATCAAAATCAAATTTATCAAGAGCACGAATGATTTTAAAAGAAAAAATTGAATTAGATCAAACTTATAAAAAAAAAATAAAAACTAATGTTTAGCAATAAAAACATCGATAAGTTGTTTCAAGAAAAGTTTAAAAACTTTGAACAGCAACCCAATCCAGATTTATGGAATGGCATAGAAAGTAAATTAAATGCATCTCAGCAAAAAAAAGAAAGCTATTTCTTTATAAAAACGATAAGTGTTTTAGCCGTTTTAGGATTATTAACTGCCACTTCTTTTTGGTATATTAATAGTACAGAAAAAACAAACAACGTAGAAAATGTTGTAACTCAAAAAAGAGGAATTAATAACTCTATAAATACTTCAAATAATAATAAAATAATACACAATAATCCTGAAGTAAAAAACACCACAAATACTCTTAAAAAGACAACTAAAACAGCCCACTCAAAAAATGCCATTTTTAAGAAAATTACCAATCAAAAAAGAAATTTAATTGCACTTAACAAAAAGGATTCTTATACTAAAATAGTAACTAATTATGAATCCAACAATACTATTTTTAATACAACAACAGAGCAATCTACTACATCTACACCAATCATTACAAAAGATATTAAAAGATATTTAAACAAAAATATAAAACCTTTTAATCTTCCAAAATTGCAAATAATAGATACTAAAATTGAACTGCAAGATGCTTCGTTAATGAATTTACAAGCTTATTTAACGCATACAGCTAGTACAGATTTTGATGCTAAAGAAATTGCAAATAAATGGCAAGTTGGTCCATCGGTTTCACCGATATATTTTGGAAGTTTAACCAAAGGATCACCCATTGATGCATCCATTGCTAATAGTGAAAAAGCGGGTTCGGTTTCTTATTCATACGGTATGAAAGTAGCCTATAAATTAACGAATAAATGGAGTTTGCAATCTGGTATTAATAATTTAGATTTATCCTACAGAACAAGAGATATTAAAGCAGTATCTCAACAAGTAAGTTATAACATGCCACCATCCAATATCAATACGGAAATTAGCAGTAATAATCCTACAACTAACAATCAAATAACAATTATTCCAAAAGAAACCAATGGAAGCGTGTCACCATATTTTGGAACAGCTACTATTATTCCTGGAGATATTAAACAAGATTTAAGTTATACAGAAATTCCTTTGGAACTAAAATATAACTTACTAGGAAAAAACTTACAATTACAATTAACAGGTGGTTTTAGTACACTGTTTTTACAAAAAAATAAAATAACATTAGAAAACAACATCAATTCATTAGAGTTGGGTGAAGCATCCAATTTAAACGATTTGAATTTCACTGCAAATTTAGGTTTGGATGTGGATTTTAAAGTTTCAAATAATTGGTATATGAACTTTACACCATCGTTCAAATATCATTTAAATACTTTTTCTCATAGCAGTGGTGGTTTTAAACCTTATTCATTAGGTTTTTATACTGGTATGAATTATAAATTTTAAGTTTGGTTAATTTTACCGAAAAAGCTCGTTTTGATTTTTCAAAACGAGTTTTTTCATTTTATTGTTGTAATTTTGCAAGAGAAAAATTAAACCAATTTAAATATGGCAACAGCTACAAAATTTGATATAAAAAGCGTCTTAAAAAAACTAGGCGTAAAAGACTTAAACAATGGTGTTTCAACAGGTTCAAATAACTTTGGAAGTGGTGAAATTATAGAATCATATTCTCCAGTTGATGGTGAGTACATTGCAAAAGTTACTACAACCACACAAGCCGATTTTGATAAAGTAATTGAAACTGCGCAAACAGCATTTAAAGAATTTCGCTTAATTCCATCTCCAAAAAGAGGTGAATACGTGCGTCAGTTTGGCGATAAATTACGTGAATTAAAACAACCTTTAGGTGAATTAGTTGCCTACGAAATGGGTAAATCTTTACAAGAAGGTTTGGGAGAAGTACAAGAAATGATCGACATCTGTGATTTTGCAGTTGGGCTTTCACGACAGTTATACGGATTCACAATGCACTCAGAACGTCCAGGACATAGAATGTATGACCAATATCATCCATTAGGTATTGTTGGTGTAATATCTGCATTTAATTTTCCAGTTGCCGTTTGGGCTTGGAATACTGCTTTAGCTTGGATTGCAGGTGATGTTTGCATTTGGAAACCATCAGAAAAAGTACCATTATGCAGTATTGCTTGCCAGAATATCATTGCCGAAGTTTTAAAAGATAATAATTTACCTGAAGGAATTTCTAGTGTTATCAATGGCGATTATAAAGTAGGTCAAATGCTTACTTCAAATAAAAATGTACCATTAATCTCGGCTACCGGTTCTACAAGAATGGGTAAAATAGTTGCTCAGGAAGTTGCTAGCAGATTGGGTAGAAGCTTATTGGAATTAGGTGGAAATAATGCTATTATTATTACCAAAAGTGCCGATTTAAATATCACCATTGTTGGTGCATTATTTGGTGCAGTTGGTACATGTGGACAACGTTGTACCTCAACAAGACGTTTAATTATACACGAAGATGTGTATGATGAAGTACGTGATAAATTAGCATCGGCTTATGGACAATTAAAAATTGGAAGTTCACTGGATGAATCTAATCACATTGGACCTCTTATCGATACTGATGCTGTAAATACGTACTTAAAAGCGATTGAAAGTGTTAAAGAACAAGGCGGAACAATGTTGGTTGAAGGTGAAAATTTAACGGGCAAAGGTTATGAAAGTGGTTGCTACGTTTCACCAAGTATTGCTGAAGTAGAAAATCATTATCAAATTGTTCAGGATGAAACTTTTGCACCTTTATTATTCTTAATAAAATATAAAGGCGATCTTGAAAATGCCATTGAAATACAAAATGGTGTTAAACAAGGTTTATCATCTGCAATTATGACAAATAATATGCGTGAGTCTGAAAAATTCTTATCTCAAGCTGGATCGGATTGTGGAATTGCCAATGTTAATATTGGAACATCTGGTGCTGAAATTGGTGGTGCTTTTGGTGGCGAAAAAGATACTGGTGGTGGACGTGAATCAGGTTCTGATGCTTGGAAAGCCTATATGAGAAGGCAAACAAATACTATTAATTACACAGCAGAGTTACCTCTTGCGCAAGGTATTAAATTCGATTTGTAAAAAATAAAAACTAAATTTCAAACTCCTAATTTTTTAATTGGGAGTTTTTTTTTGCTGTTTTTTAAACCTTAGGAAAAACACGTTTATTAAAAACAATTAATAAACCTACGCCAAAACTTATGGCAAAATCGGCTACATTAAAAATAGCATTAAAAAACGTAAATGGTCTTCCACCAAATTTTGGCACCCAAGTTGGCATGTCAAAAGTAGTCATTGGAAAATAAAACATATCTACTACTCTACCATGGAATAAAGAACTATAACCGCCATTTTCGGGTAAAAAAGTAGCGACATTTTGTAAGGCTCTTGAGCTTTCATCAAACAAAACACCATAAAAAACAGAATCGATAATATTCCCCAAAGCACCTGCAATAATAAAAGAAACGGCAACTATTAAAATGTTTGATGCTTTTTCTTTAATGGATGTCATTAACCAATACCCAATACCAGCAATGGCAAATAACCTAAAAACAGTTAATATAATTTTTGCTTGTGCTTCGCTTAAAAAAGTTAAAAAATTATTCAACTGGAATCCCCAAGCCGCACCTTTATTTTCGGTGAAATGAATTCGTGCCCAATCCATTCCCAAAATATGTACTTCTTCATAAAGCGAAAAATGTGTTTTAACATATATTTTACTAATTTGATCTATTAGTAAAATAACAAATATAATAATGCCCGCTTTTTTCAAGAGATATAATTTTAGAACGACAAATGTAAATTTTTTATTGGTAAATTATAGTTTTCATTTAGTTAATTTATATAAAAAAAGGCTATGAAAATTCATAGCCTTTTTAAATTGACAACTTAATATCTATTTTTTAATAATTTTTTCTGTTTTAAAATTACCGTTTTTATCTATTAGTTTTAAAAAGAAAACAGTGTTATTTAAATGTGACACATTAAGTTCATGAATTCCTGATATATTGTTTTTTTGTAAAACAACTTTACCTAAAACATCATAAATCTCTATACTTACAATGTTATGATCATCAGATTTAATCTGCAATTTATCATTAACAGGATTTGGATATACCGAAACATCAATTAAAATATTTGTATCATTTATTCCAGCTGAATCTGCAGTAATTTGTGTAGCAACTGCATTTGTATTAATAACGGGCTCACTATCAAAATAGAATTTTGCTTCATTTGTAATTATATCACCTACAGCAATTGTAGATTTTGGTTTAATTTTATAAGCAAAGTGCCCTATTGAACCAATCACATCTGATGTACTATCTGGTAAATTAATGTTGTTAAAATTAATTGACATTTGATTTCCATTAAGTATAAATACATCACCATTATGGCTTTGTTTATCTAATTTGATTGTACTCCAATCTAACTTATCCGACAATTCTGATGTAATAATAAGATTACTTGCTGTTGTAGTTCCCATGTTTTGAAAACGAATAATATAATGTAAGTATTCATCAACTTCATCAATTTCAATTTCATTACCTTCTAATACAATAACATCATTTATATTTGTGCCCGAAGAACTATTAGAACTCTTATTTAAAATAGTAGATGTAACAGAATGAGCAAAACCAATGTTATTATCAATTGGAGTTGCATCGGCACTTAAAGGAGTAACTTGTGCAGTGTACACTAAAAAATCCCCAACAGTTGCTGAACTTACTAAAAATGTCACATTAACACTTCTTACTTCATACG
>JAZGEV010000033.1:0-29648 GCA_036478895.1 Flavobacteriaceae bacterium
TCGCAATTTCCAAATATTCATTGATTGTCACCTTAGTAGGTATTGATGGGAAATGCAAAAATTCTGTTATTGCCATTTTCATAAGTATTTTGTCAATACCCGCAATACGTTCATAATCCCAATTGGGTGTTTTTTTATCTATATCTGTATCATAATCTGTATGTAATAAAACTACTTTTTGAAATAATTTTTTTGCAAAAATTCGATCCTCATCATCTTTATACAAATCTTGTAAAACTAAAACGGATTCTTTATTAAGTTTATTATATGTCTTTACAATTACTGTATTAATAAACGGAATGTCGTCAACCCAACCTATAAATTGATCTTCATAAAAAGAGGCTAACTTATCATTTGGTGCTATTATATGCTTCAACATAGCAATTGCAAACGCCTTATCTTCATTAAAACTTGGTGCTGTAAGTTTGTTATAATTTTTAAATATAGAATCTTCTTTAAGAGCTTCAATGATTATTTGAATATATTCAGTTGCATCTGACCATATTTCAAGTTTATTATCTGAAATATAATTATTTAATGAATCACTTTCTGCAATAATATTAATAAACTTATTATTAGCTAAATTGGTGAATGCTTGTAAATAATCAAAATTTTTGATTTTAGAATCCTTAACAATTTGCACTCTTTTTTTGGCTAGTTTCTGTACATATGTACATAAACTTACTTGCAAAATAAATAAATCGTATAATTTATCAATATTATTGAAAAGGAATTTTTCTTCTTTTATAACATCATCATTTTTCGATTGTAAAAATGCATACACACTTTGCATTACTTTTATACGAATATGTCTTCTATTTAACATCTTTAAAGGAACTTTGTTTTATTAGTTTGCAAATATAAATAGAAATTAGCAACTATTTTATATTAACAAGTTTATTTTAAAAGGAATCTTCTATCATCCTCACTTACATATTTAACCTAAAAAAAACCGTTAAGTAATAACGGTTTTTTTAATATTTTAAATGAATGCTTATGATCTACCTAACACCTCAGCAACTTTTTTACCAATTTCTGCAGGAGATTCAACAACGTGAATACCATTTTCTCTTAAAATTCTCATTTTAGCTTCAGCAGTATCTTCTTCGCCACCAACAATTGCACCTGCGTGACCCATTGTTCTTCCTTTTGGCGCGGTTTGACCTGCAATAAAACCAATAACTGGTTTTCTATTTCCATCGGCTTTTATCCATTTTGCAGCATCTGCTTCGTATTGACCTCCAATTTCACCAATCATTACAATGGCTTTAGTTTCTGGATCGTTCATTAACAATTCAACGGCATCTTTTGTTGTTGTTCCAATTATTGGATCTCCACCAATTCCAATAGCCGTTGTAATTCCAAAACCTTGTTTTACTACTTGGTCTGCTGCTTCGTAGGTTAACGTACCTGATTTTGATATAATGCCTATTGACCCTTTCTTGAATACAAATCCTGGCATAATACCAACCTTTGCTTCACCTGGCGTAATAACACCTGGGCAATTTGGACCAATTAAACGACAATTTTTATCTGCTAAATATGATTTTACTTTTACCATATCTGCAGTTGGAATACCTTCGGTAATACAAATAATTACTTTAATTCCAGCTTCGGCAGATTCCATAATTGCATCCGCAGCAAAAGCTGGCGGTACAAAAATAATTGAGGTATCAGCACCAACTTCCTTAACTGCATTATCTACAGTATTAAAAACGGGCTTATCTAAATGTGTTTGACCACCTTTACCAGGTGTTACACCACCAACAATATTGGTTCCATAAGCTATCATTTGCTCAGAATGAAAAGTTCCTTCGCCTCCAGTAAAACCTTGAACGATAATTTTTGAATTTTTATTTACTAATACACTCATCTTTTTGATTTATGATTTTTAAAATTATATTTATATTTATTATGATTTCCTTAAAAAATCAACATTATTTATGATACAAAATTAAGTTATTTTTAAAGTTTAAATCTCATTTTTTAAAAGTTTATTTACTCAATTTTCGTAATGTTGCCATTTCTTTTAATCGTTGTCTTGATTCAGTAATTGGTGTACCAAAATAACTTTCGCCTCCTTTTACAGATTTAGTAACACCCGTTTGTCCTAAAATCACTGCGCCTTTTCCAATAATTATACCACTAGTTGTACCAACTTGTCCCCAAATTGTAACTTCATCTTCTATAATACAGCATCCAGCAATCCCAACTTGAGATGCAATTAAACATTTTTTGCCAATAATAGTATCGTGTCCAATCTGAATTTGATTGTCCAATTTAGAACCTTCGTTAATTGTTGTATCTCCTGTTACGCCTCTATCAATAGTACATGCTGCTCCAATATCTACATTATCTTTAATAACAACACGACCCGAAGAAATTAATTTATCAAAACCTGTTTGTCGGTTTTTATAATAAAAAGCATCTGCTCCTAAAATAGTACCTGCATGAATTGTTACATTATTTCCAATTATACAATTATCGTAAATAACTACATTTGGATGTATCAAGCAATCATCACCAATTATAACATTATTTCCTATAAACACATTGGGTTGAATTATGGTATTCTTTCCTACTTTCGAGGAATTTGATACACTTTTAATTGATTGCTCAAAAGGTTTAAAATAAGAAGATAATTTGTTAAAATCTCTAAAGGGATCATTTGATATTAATAAAGCTTTCCCTTTAGGACAAGTAACTTCTTTGTTAATTAAAACAATTGTTGCCGCAGATTCTAATGCTTTATTGTAATACTTTGGATGGTCTACAAAAACGACATCGCCTTCTTCAACCACATGAATTTCATTGATACCTTTTACTGGAAAATTTGGATCGCCAACAAATGTTGTATTGGTAATTTCAGCTATTTCTTGTAATGTATAGGTTTTGGGGAACTTCATTTTTTCCTACAGATTTTATAATATAATATTTAGCTTAATGTATTTAAACATTAAAATTTGTAATAGATAATTTAACTTTTAACGCGCTCCATATATGAGCCTTTTTCAGTTTCAATTTTAATTTTATCGCCTTCATTTATAAATAATGGCACATTGACTCTTGCACCTGTTTCAACGGTTGCAGGTTTTGTAGCATTAGTTGCTGTATTTCCTTTAACGCCTGGCTCTGTATGGGTAATCTCTAAAACCACACTTGCTGGCATATCAACTGCCAATGGATTTTCATCCGATGCTCTTACAATTATTGTTACTGTTTCACCTTCTTTTAAAAATTCAACACCATCTATTGTTTCTTTAGGTAATTGAATTTGGTTATAATCTACTACATTCATAAAGTGATACATATCTCCATCTGGATATAAAAATTGGTATTTACGCGTTTCTACACGTACTTCTTCAATTTTATGTCCAGCAGAAAACGTATTATCTACAACTTTTCCATTTGTTAAACTTTTTAATTTTGTACGTACAAAAGCAGGTCCTTTTCCTGGTTTTACATGTTGAAAATCAATTATTTTATACGTATCGTGATTAAAGATGATACAAAGTCCTTTTTTAATATCTGATGTGCTTGCCATTTTTTATTTGTGTTATTTTTAGGATGCAGTACTAAAACTGCGACTCGTGTTTTTATTAATTTATATACTACTTGTGTAGCCTTTCATAATCCCTCTTTTAGAATTTCTTATAAATTCAAGGATTAAATCTCTTTCGGGTGTTGCTTCTTTCTCAGCGCCTATTACTCCAACTGCTTGGGTTGTGTTGTTATTCCGTTGATATAATATTCTATATATGTCTTGTATTTCGTGAATTTTTGTCGGTGAAAACTCACGTCTTCTTAAGCCAATAGAATTGATACCTACATAAGATAACGGTTCTTTTGCAGCCTTAACAAATGGCGGTACATCTTTACGAACTAATGAACCTCCAGAAACCATTGCATGTGCGCCTATGTGTATGAATTGATGTACTCCTGACAAACCTCCAATTATGGCATATTCGCCTACGGTAACGTGTCCTGCAAGAAGTACGCCATTTACTATAATTACATTGTTTTTTAAAATACAATCATGTGCTATATGGGCAGTAGCCATAATTAAGCAATGATCTCCAATGACTGTTTTCCCATAAGCTTTTGTTCCTCTATTTATAGTAACTCCTTCACGAATTGTAACATTATCACCAATAATAACAAGTGAATCTTCTCCTTCAAATTTTAAATCTTGCGGTATTGCTGAAATCACTGCTCCTGGAAAAATACGGCAATTTTCACCAATTCTTGCACCTTCCATAATTGTAACATTGGAGCCAATCCATGTTCCAGATCCAATTACAACATTATTATGAATGGTAGTAAATGGTTCTACAACTACATTACGTGCAATTTTTGCATCGGGATGTATATATGCTAATGGTTGATTCATTGTATAAGTGTTTTAATTTATAAACTTTTTTTATTTTTCTGGATTACGAACAATTTGTGCCATTAATTGAGCTTCTACAACTAATTTATTATTAGCATAGCCATAAGCTTGCATATGACAAATTCCTCTACGGATTGGCGAAATTAAATCTGCCTTAAAAATTAAAGTATCTCCAGGCAATACTTTTTGTTTAAACTTTACATTATCCATTTTCATAAAATACGTTAAGTAATTCTCTGGATCTGGCACAGTACTTAACACTAATATTCCTCCACATTGAGCCATTGCTTCTATTTGCAAAACACCTGGCATTACTGGAGCTCCTGGAAAATGTCCTACAAAAAAGGGTTCATTCATAGACACATTTTTCATACCTATTACGTGAGTTTCGGACAACTCAAGAATACGATCAATTAATAAAAATGGTGGTCTATGAGGTAAAATGTCCATAATTTGATGAATATCCATCAACGGTTTTGCATTCAAATCTACTCTTGGAATTGCATTCCTTTTTTCTTTTTTTATTTTACTTTGTAATTGCTTAGCAAAATTAGTATTGATTTTGTGTCCTGGCTTATGTGCAATTATTTTTCCTTTTATTCTTGTTCCAATTAAAGCAAAATCTCCAATCACATCTAACAATTTATGACGTGCAGCTTCGTTTGGCCAACGCAAAGATAAATTATCCAATACACCATTAGCTTTCACTTGCAAATTGGGTTTATTAAATGCTGTTTTAAGTTTATCCATTGTTTTGTCTGATATTTTTTTATCAACATAGACAATGGCATTATTTAAATCGCCTCCTTTTATTAAATTATTATCTAAAAGAGTTTCAATTTCGTGTAAAAAACTAAATGTTCTTGCACTCGAAATTTCTTCTTTAAACATAGACATACATTTTAAAGTAGCATTCTGTGTTCCTAAAATATTTGTTCCAAAATCAACCATTGTTGTGATTTCGAATTTATCCGAAGGCATTATCATTATTTCACTTCCAGTTTCTTCGTCCTTAAAAGATATGTTTTCGGTAACAACATATTCGTTTATTACTGCGTCTTGTTCTTCAATACCAGCTTTTTCTATAGCTTCTACAAAAAACCTGGATGATCCATCCATAATTGGAGGTTCTGAAGCATTGAGTTCTATAATTAAATTATCTAAATCTAATCCTACGGCAGCTGCAAGCACATGTTCTGATGTATTTATAACAACGCCATTTTTCTCAATAGTTGTTCCTCTTTCTGTAGTAACAACATATTGGGCTAACGCTTCAACAATTGGCGATCCATCAATATCTATTCTACAAAAAGTAAAACCATTATTAACAGGTGCAGGTTTAAATGTCATTACTACATTTTTTCCTGTATGTAAACCAACTCCTTTTAAAGTCACTGGTTCTTTAATTGTTTTTTGTTTTTTAACTTCCATATATAATTGATAGTAATAT
Organism: Flavobacteriaceae bacterium; assembly: GCA_036478895.1. Lineage (GTDB taxonomy): Bacteria > Bacteroidota > Bacteroidia > Flavobacteriales > Flavobacteriaceae > S010-17. The sequence continues at coordinate 5,841 of JAZGEV010000033.1, forward strand.
GACTAATTTATTTTTTTTCTAAATCTGAAATTCGATTAACTATTTTTGGTAAATTTTTGAAATGCACATACGATCTATTGTAATCGTTATAATTAAATGCTCTACTTCCTTGTACAACAGCATTATCCTTAACATTTCCTGCAACTCCAGACAAGGCTTGCACTCGCACATTATTCCCTATTTTTATATGACCAACTATGGCTACTTGACCACCAATCAAACAATTTTCACCAATTTTCGCAGAACCTGCAACGCCAGTTTGTGCTGCAATAACTGTATTCCTACCAACCTCAACATTGTGCGCAATTTGAATTAAATTATCTAACTTTACGCCTTTTCTGATAATTGTGGATCCCAAAGTTGCACAATCTACGGTTGTATTTGAACCAATTTCAACATTATCTTCAACAATTACATTCCCAATTTGAGGTGTTTTTTGAAACTCACCGTTTTCATCGGGTAAAAACCCAAAACCATCTGCACCAATTACTGCTCCTGAATTGATATTACAATTTTTACCAATAACCGTATCTGCATATATTTTTACTCCAGCAAATAAGGTGGTATCATCACCAATACTCACATTATCACCAACATATGAATTTGGATATATTTTCACATTATCGCCCAACACTACATTATTGCCAATGTATGCAAAGGCGCCAATATAGATATCGTTTCCTTGAATTACAGATTTTGATATAAAACTTGGTGTTTCAATGCCTACTTTATGTAATTTTGCCTGATTGTAATAGGTTAACAAAGTGGAAAAAGCAACGCCAGCATCTTTAACTTTAATAAGTGTCGATTTTACACTACTTTGTGGTTTAAAATCTGAATTTACTATAACCACAGATGCATTTGTAGTATATAGAAAATTTTGATATTTAAGGTTTGAGAGAAATGTTAAAGAACCGTTTTCGCCTTCTTCTATTTTGGAAAGATTGCTCACTTCCACATCAGGATTTCCAACAATTTCACCTTCTAAAATTTCTGCTATTTGGCTTGCTTTAAATTTCATACGTTTGCAAAAGTAAGGAATTTATACTTTATGGATAGTGTATAAGGTATAATTACTTTGGAAAAGAAAAATAATGCTTTATAACTGGGTTTGTTAAAGCTTGCAAATTAAGATGATCCGAAGCCGATACAATGTCTTTTAAAGTACCATTTTTAAATAAAATTTGTATGGGATTTTCATCGTTTGAATAGGCCAAATTGGAGACCTTGCCATGCATTACAAAATAACGTAATTCATCGTTGGAAATATTAAATTTCTTTTTTACGTTGCGTTTCTTTTTAGCCAATAAATCATCATCAATCGTATTATTTTGCAAAATAATTTTTGGTAAATCGCGCTTTATTATTGCTTTACTTAAAGTTGATAAAACCAAATCATCATTTGTTTGCCATGATTTTATGGCAGATATCACGTCATAATCGTCCAATTGAGAAAAAGTTTCCAAAACTTTATCATCAAAATTTGATTGGTCTATTTTGTGCGTTAAAAAGAATTGTAAAGCATCACTTGCAGGTAAAACTTGTCCTTTTTTTGTTAATTCTTTAGCGCGTTGCAACACTTTTACCAAACAATTCTCTGCTACTAAACCTGTTTTATGTAAATAAACTTGCCAATACATTAAGCGACGAGCAATGATGAATTTTTCTACTGAATAAATCCCTTTTTCTTCAACAACCAACACATTATCTTTTACGTTTAGCATGGTAATTAAGCGTTCCGAATTTACGTTTCCTTCGGCAACACCAGTATAAAAACTATCGCGTTTTAAATAATCCAAACGGTCAATATCCAGCTGACTTGATATTAATTGATTAAAAAATGCTCTTGGATGTTCTCCTTTAAATATTTCAACGGCTAATGATAATTTTCCTTTAAATTCTATATTTAGAGCTTCTATAAATTTTAATGAAATCGATTCATGAGACACATCGTTTACAATACTATTTTCTAAAGCATGTGAGAATGCTCCGTGTCCAATATCGTGTAATAAAATAGCTATCTGTAACGCTTCTTCTTCATCATCGGTTATAGAAACACCTTTAAACCGTAGCACATTTACTGCTTTTTTCATTAAAAAAATACAGCCCAAAGCATGTTGAAAACGTGTATGATGTGCGCCAGGATAAACCATGTAAGACATTCCCATTTGCGACACTCTTCGCAAGCGTTGAAAATAACGATGTTCAATAATATCAAAAATTAATTCACTTGGAATTGTAATAAATCCGTAAATTGGGTCGTTTATAATCTTGAGTTTGTTCACACTTTTTAATTTTAGCAAATTTAACAATTTCCAAATAACAAACTTAATATACAAGAATAAATTCTAATAGAACAAAAAATAGAAAATGTTCTCATTTAATTAACGGAGAATTTTGATGAATTTTCAAAAGATGTTCTACCACATAATAAATAATACACTATGATAAATATACTTTGGGTTGATGATGAAATAGACTTACTAAAACCACACATTTTATTTTTAAAAAAAAAAGAATACAAGGTTAAAACGGCTACTAATGGTGCCGATGCTATTGATTTAATACAAGATGAACAAACCATTGACATTGTTTTTTTAGATGAAAATATGCCAGGTTTATCGGGCATTGAAACTTTAGCAAAAATTAAAGAGATTAGACATAATTTACCTGTGGTTATGATTACCAAAAGTGAAGAGGAATATATTATGGAAGAAGCCATTGGCTCCAAAATAGCTGATTATTTAATTAAACCTGTTAATCCAAATCAAATTTTATTGAGTTTAAAGAAAAATTTGGATCACTCACGTTTGGTATCGCAAAAAACAACGTCAAGTTACCAACAAGAATTCAGGAAAATAGCCATGGATTTATCCATGGTAAATTCACACCAAGAGTGGATTGAAATATATAAAAAATTAGTCCATTGGGAAATTGAACTTGAAGCCATTGCCGATACGGGAATGACCGAAATACTAGAAGCTCAAAAACAAGAAGCTAATACCTTGTTTTTTAAATTTATAAAAAAGAATTATGAAGATTGGTTTTACGATGACTCGGATAAGCCCATGTTGTCTCACAATTTATTTCGTAAGATAATTAAGCCCGAAATATCGAAAGACAAAGGCACTGTACTTATTGTTATTGACAACTTACGTTACGATCAATTACGCGTTATGGAATCAACCATAAACACGTTTTACAAAAAAGTAAGCGAACAACCATTTTATAGTATTCTACCAACTGCTACGCAATACGCGCGTAATGCTATTTTTTCTGGATTAACACCAGCAAAAATGGAAAAAGAACATCCAAATTATTGGAAAAATGATACCGATGAAGGTGGAAAAAATTTGTTTGAAGAAGAATTTTTAAATGCGCAGTTAAAGCGTTTGAGAATGGATATTAAAAGTGCTTATTATAAAATTACCACGCTTCCCAAAGGTCGTGATTTAGCTGATAATTTCAATAAAATAAAAGACAATGATTTAACGGTTATAGTCTATAATTTTGTAGATATGTTATCGCATTCGCGTACCGAAATGAATATGATAAAAGAATTAGCAAGTGATGACAAAGCATATCGTTCATTAACTCTAAGTTGGTTTAAAAACTCACCATTGCTTGATATGATAAAAAGCGCTCACGCTATGGGTTTAAAATTAATCATCACTACAGATCACGGTACAATCAATACGTCTAAACCAACCAAAGTTGTTGGTGAGAAAAACATCTCTGCCAATTTACGCTACAAAACTGGTAGAAGTTTAACCTATGAAGAGAAAGATGTTTATGCTGTAAAAGATCCTGCGGCAATTGGTTTACCATCTGGTTTTATGACTAGCTCGTATATTTTTGCTAAAGAAGACCTGTTTTTTGCGTATCCCAATAACTTTAATCATTATGTGAAATATTTTAAAAACACCTATCAGCATGGTGGTATTTCGTTAGAAGAAATGATTATTCCTTGTGTTGTTTATGACGCGAAAGAATAGATGTATTGAGTTTTTGAATTTTGAAAGGCAATTTATCAGATTTCCTCCTTATTTCATCAAATTATCTTATTTACGATATAAATTTAAATATACATTCTCAGTTAATTAGCTTAAATTGTCCTTTCACAACAATAGCAGTACTTGATCTTAGTAATAACTCACTTTTAAATAGATTTTCGTGCCATAACACTCAACTCACCACGCTAGATGTTAGCAATAATCCATTATTAGATAAATTAAATTGCATTAATAATGATTTATTTTCACTAAATGTTCAAAACGGAGCTAACACATTACTATCAGGAACATACACAAATGGCGGACCCATTATACCACGATTTTTAGCAGATAACAACCCTAATTTATCATGTATATTTGTAGATGATGCTAGTTATAGCACTAGTAATTGGACACAAATTGTATAATAATGAAAGATTACATCTATCTTTGGGTTACAGAACCCCAAGTTCGGTGTATCAATTTAATTAAAAATTTAATATTAATCTGTAGCCGTATTTTAGGACTAGACAGATTGCAATACTTTAGCGCTTAGTAATCTTGAAACTTTGAATTTTAGTTTATACCCAAATCCAACGTACTCAAGCTTTAGTGTTCAAAGTGGTTTTGATGTAAGTTCACTCAACATATATGATACATTAGGTAAATTGGTACTGTCTTTTAAACAACAAGAAAACTATAATATTGATTCATTAAATGCAGGGGTTTATTCTGTGCATTTAATTAATGTAATGAATCAAAAAATTTACATTAAATTGATTAAAAATTAGCACAATAAAAAAACTAATTTATTAAAACAAAACCCCAAAACTATAAAGTTTTGAGGTTTGTAATATATCTAATAGTTTCTTATTTAATACCTAATAACTCAACTTCAAAAATTAAGTCTGCATTTGGAGGAATTGCACCACCTGCACCACGTTTTCCATATGCCATATGTGATGGAATATACAATATGGCTTTAGAGCCAACATTTAATTTCATAACACCTTCATCCCAACCTGGTATTACACGACCAACTCCAATTTCAGTTTCAAATGGACGACCTCTTTTTACAGACGAATCAAACATTTTACCGTCACGTAAAAAACCACTGTAATGAATACTTACTTTTTCACCTTTCCTTGGCTTTGCGCCAGTTCCTTCATTTACGGTAAATATTTTTAAACCAGATGGCAATACAACTGCTTTTGACTCATTTGATAATAATCTTTTAGTTGTACTTTCTTTCTTTTTCTTCAAAGCTTCGGCTTCTTTTTTAGCATCTGCTTCCATAGAACTAAAATGCTTATTAAATACAGACGCAGCATTAAATGACTTTGCACTACTTCCATTTCTTATAATATCAACTTTATCAATAATATCATCTTTAGCGATAGCGTTTACAATATCTTGACCTTTAACAACATGTCCAAAAACTGTATGCTTTCCATCTAAATGAGGTGTTGCTTTATGAGTAATAAAAAACTGACTTCCATTGGTTGCTTTACCAGAATTTGCCATTGAAAAAATTCCAGGACCACTGTGAGATAAAGACGTATCAAACTCATCTTTAAACTTATAACCAGGGTTTCCAGCACCTGTTCCTAGAGGATCACCACCTTGTATCATAAAGTTTGCAATAACTCTGTGGAATTTTAAACCGTCATAAAAACGTTTTCCTTTATATTCTTCTTTTACGTAATTATTTTCACCTTCGGAAAGTGATACAAAATTGGCTACTGTCATTGGGGTTTTTTCAAATTCCAATTGTAATAAAATATCTCCTTTACTTGTTTGTATATCTGCGTAAAGACCATCCGATAGATCGGGATATTTTGCCGTTTTACAAGATGCTAATGCTAATACTATTAAAAGTATTTTAATGTTTAAAAATTTCATAATGTTAATTTAATTGTTATTCTGTTTATATTTAATTTCTTTTAAAAAAACCTCAATAATTAAAGGTTGATTTGGATTTATTCTATTTTGAAAACCTGTTGCACCAAACACTTTGTCTGATGGAAATAAAAAAGTTGCAGTTTCGCCCAACTTCATTAATTTAATTCCTTCTTGCAAACCTTGTATAAAATCTTCTCCATCTACTTTATACAACCTATCTTTGGGATCTTTTTCTCCTCTAGTGCCCAGTTCTTCTTGTTTATAAATTACGTCGTTTCTTATGGATCTTATTTCGTAATTAATCACAACTTCATCACCATATTTTGGGTAAGCACTTGTGGTATCAATTTGTTTATCAATAGAATACCAAAACCCCTTATTTGATTTTTTATAGTGATGTATTGTATCGTTTTTTATGATTTTTTGAAAAAGATTAGTTTCCAATTTATTTAATTTCTTATGCCTTGCAATGGATGCTTCCATAAAATCAACCGTATTACTTCCCGAAACTGGTTTGCGTACCTCTGGACTTTTACAAGACCAAAGTATTACTAAAAAGAATAAAATCAGATTAAATTTCATATGATTTATCAATTTTTGATTTGTATTTTGGTAATATTTTTAAGAATTCTTCTACTGTTTTCAGTAACGTTTTTTCACTTCTTCCGCCAGCAGCATTATCGTGTCCGCCTCCATTAAAATTTTCTCGTGCAAATTCGTTGACCGAAAAAGTACCTTTGGATCTAAACGACATTTTAACAATACCTTGTTTTTTGTCTTCAATAAAAATAATTGCAAAAACAATTCCTTTTAAAGACAGTGCGTAATTTACAAATCCTTCAGTATCTCCTTTTTGAAATTTATATTTATTCAATTCATTTTGAGATAAAGTAATGTAAGCAGTCTTAAGCTCATTATCAACTTTCATATTATCCAAAGCTCGTCCTAATAATTGCATTCTATTATATGAATTCACATCCATCACTTGATTGTAAATATCAGAATTACTTACGCCTTTATCTAAAAGATTAGCTGTAATTCTGTGCGTTCTACTTGTTGTAGATGAAAACCGAAATGATCCAGTATCGGTCATAATTCCAGTATAAATACATGTAGCAATTTTAGTATCTATTTTATCTAAATCATCCATCGATTCTATAAAATCATAGACCATTTCACAGGTAGAACATTTTGCCGTATCAGAAAATACATATTTTGCATAATCATCTGGCTCTTGATGATGATCTATCATAATAAATAGCGGTTTAATCTCTTCAAGTGCTTTCTGCATCTTTGCGCCAGTTCTATGAAATGCATTAAAATCTAGTGTAAAAACAATCTCTGCATCTTCTAATACTTTGGTTGCTTTTTCAACATTACTTTCAAACAATAAAATATCTTCTTGAGAAGGTAGCCATTTTAAAAAATTTGGACAATCGTTTGGCGAAATCACTGTTAGCTGATGCTTTGCTTTTTTTAAATAATGGTACAAAGCTAAGCTCGACCCATAAGCATCTCCATCTGGATTTCTATGCGAAACAATCACAATTTTTTTTGGTGATTTTAATAATTTTTGAATCGCTGTAATATCACTTTTCTTCATAGTTTGCGAATATACAATAAAAGTTGATTTTTTTACTCATTGAAACACAAAGAAAACACCAACCAAACAAACTCAATAAAAATAGTTAATATTCGTAAAATCTTAATAACTATTTTAGCATTATTTATTATTACTAAAAATAATTATCTATTTTTGTTTTATGGTAAATGATAAAAATATTGCAATTGAAACTGCCGAATTATTATTAAAAATAAAGGCGATTAAACTAAAACCTTCGGAACCTTTTACTTGGGCTTCTGGCTGGAATTCACCTATTTATTGTGATAATAGATTAACTTTATCATATCCTGCAATTCGTAATTTTATTAGAGAAAATTTAGTTAAAATAATTGAGCGCAAATACGGAAAACCTGATGTTATTGCTGGTGTAGCAACTGGCGCAATTGCTATTGGTGTTTTGGTTGCTCAAGAATTGGGAGTGCCTTTTATTTATGTTCGTCCAGAGCCAAAAAAACATGGTAGAAAAAACCAGATTGAAGGTCATTTGGAAAGTGGGCAAAATGTGGTTGTCATTGAAGATTTAATAAGCACAGGAAAAAGTAGTTTACTGGCTGTTGAAGCTTTAAAAGAAAATAATGCTAACGTAAAAGGTATGGTTGCTATTTTTTCTTATGGTTTTGAATTTGCTGTAGAAAATTTCAAAAAGGCTAATATTGAACTCACCACACTAAGTGATTACGGATATTTATTAGAGCAAGCTGCAAAAGCAAGTTATATAACCGAAAAAGATTTGGAAACACTTCATGCTTGGCGTGAAAATCCAAGTAAATGGCTTAAGTAATAAAAAACTACTTGGGCTTGTACAGTTCATTCTGGTTTTTAGCAATTATCTCTTTATAATTCTAACCGTCTTTTGACCTCTTTTAGACTTAATTTTAACAACATAAACACCATTTGCTAATGTTGATATATCTATGTGTGTTTTTAAATTGTCTGATTTAATTCTTTTTAATAATTGTCCGTTTATAGAATACAATAGAATATCTATTTCCGTGGAATTATTTGATGTTTCAACAGTAATTTTATTGGTTGCAAAATTTGGATACACTACAACATTACTTAATTGGTAATCATTAATAAAAGCTGGATTTGATTGAATCACATCAACTTTGAAATCATCAAAATAAAAACCATCACCAGTAGTAGCACCATCACTTACAATTTGGAATTTAAATTTGATTGTTTCTCCTAAATAATCACTTAAATCAATTTCTTCTTTAACCCAATTGGTCTTTATGCCATCATACATTGGCTCGCCTTCAATGCCTTGATTTGCAACACCATTATTGGTGTATTTTCCGCATTGAGGAATCCAATTTACACCATCATCAATAGATATTTTAAATTGTACATAATCCCAACCTGATTCTATATCCCACTTGGTATAAAATGATATTTGAGCCGTAATTGCATTGGTTAAATCTATACTATTTGACAACTCTAAACTCTCGTCTAAATTATTGGTATAATTACCAATTGGAGAATCTGTTATTGAACTAGAAGCTGAATAAAAATCACTTGTTGTCACATCCCAATTACTAGCATTATAATTCACAACCGAATTACCATCATCACTATAAAGAGCTTGCAAGTTACCATATGTTTTTGTGATAATTTGCTCATCTACAAATAAGCCATTATCCAACAATATTTTATAAACTACGGCTTCTCCATTTTGAATTGTATTGTTTAAAGTGTAGGAAACTGAAGCATTATCTGTTTGAAATAGTGTCATACCATTATGAGAATTGGCAGACCCAACACTTAAAATGTTTGCAGAGATTGGTTGAATTGTAACTGTAAAATTGCCTGAATTCTCTAAACCATACCGTTTAATATTATAATTAAAATTACCTGTTAATGATGTTAATTCATCGGTTAAACCTTTCACAACAGCATAATTTGTGATAAGATGAGATGCTGTAATATTATGATGCAACATTTTTTTACATAATGGAATAATTTCATTTTGAGATGGCCAAAATTCATGTCCAATTTCGGGTGTCATTGCGTAAATTTTATTTTTTGTTGATGTATCTCCATACATCCAATCATCAGAATCTCCTGCTGCTGCATACAAATCAGCAGCTAATTGGTTAGTGTAGTTGTTTTCCTTAACCATCAATTCGCTAATTCCATTAAATAAAACATCTTCGCTTGTTGGTGTATTTACGGCATAACCAAATGGATATAATAATAAACCAGAATGACTGTGATTATTTATTGCCATTGTAAAATTATGTTGTTCGCAAAACCATTTCATCGCTTGATTTTCTTTTTCAGAGAATGGTGCTGCACCTGGCCAAGTTTGTCCGTAGCCATTATTTGACACGCCTGCTTCTCCCCAATGATAATCATAATTTCTATTATTATCTACTCCTATACTTCCATCACCATTGTTACGTCTATTCTTACGCCAAAATCCACCACCATTTGGATCGGTACTTTGATTGAAAACGTATCCATCGGGATTTAAAATAGGGATAAAATAATGTTCTGTATTATCTACAATGCCTTGAATTTCAATATCCGTAGAATAATTCTCTAATAAATACCACATATAAAAAATAAGTTGTTGCATTGATGCGGGCTCTCTTGCGTGATGTATTGCAGAAAATAAAATTTCTGGCTCATTTTCATCTACAGTAGGATTATTTGATATTTTAACTGAATAAATTGGTCTATTCTGATACGTTAAAAAAGTACCCATTTGTGTTTTTGCTGTGATTAAATTAGGGTACAAAGCATACATTTGATCTAATTCACTCAACATTTGTGCGTAGGTATAAAAACCGCCCATACTACCCAATTCAAAATTTGTTGGCGTAGTGTAATCTGATCCACAAGTAGCATTGTTGGTATTTAAAACTGTTTTTCTATGCGCAATATGCTTTCGCATATCATCAATTTCTATGGTTATTTCATAACCCAATTCTTGTGCTTTTTCCAATTCCCATTTAGAAAAAACAGATTCAATAAAAACATTTTTCTTGTTTGTGCCATGATCGACAGCCACACCACTATTCATAAGCAATTGCAAATCGGATGTATGATTATAGTATATTTTTGCTTTGGAATAATGTTGTATTTTTTCTTGAGCAATTGCTGTAAAAGCTATAAATAAAATTGATATAATTAAAAAACTATTTTTCATGGGAACACCTTTAAATAAAAAGTAAAAATACATTAATTATTGTAAGAAAGGTTGCTATTTAACTTTTCAATATTTTTAGCTACATTTGTTATCTTAAAAAAACATCCTTTGATCCGATTAAAAGAATATTCTGTTTTATTTTACCGTTTAGGTCTTGCCTATTTATTTTATTTTTTTGCACGTATTCTTTTTTATTTTTATAATAAGAATTTATTGAATATAGATAGTGCATCAGAATTACTGAATATATGTTATCGTGGTTTAACGTTTGACACAACGGCTATATTATATGTGAATTTATTATTCATACTATTTAGCCTTTTACCATTATATGTTAATACAAAATCTTGGTTTCAAAAAGTTCTTTTTTATATTTATTTCGTCACAAATTTTATAGCATATATAACAAATTTTATAGATTTAGTATATTATCGTTTTTCAAATTTTAGATTAACAACCTCAACTTTCAATGAATTTGGAGGCGAAACTAATGGTAGTAATTTATTGTTTTCGTTTTTGAAAGATTATTGGCATGTTTTGGCATGGTTTATTGGCTTAGCTTGGTGTTGGATTTATTTATATAAAAAAATAAGTCTTCAACCTCAAAAAATTAATAAAAAGCTGCTCTATTTTACAACGTCAATTGTTATTTTTTTACTGTTTTCCCTTTTAATTGTTGGTGGCATAAGAGGTGATTTTAAACATAGCACACGACCTATAAACTTGGTAGACGCCAACAAACATGTTAAAAAATCTGTACAAGCTGCAATGGTTTTAAATACGCCTTTCACGCTAATTCGTACTATTAATAAAAATGCTTTTAAGCATCAAACTAATTTTTCCGAAAAGGAAATAAACACCATAGTTAAGCCCGTAAAACAATTTAAGGATAGTACTTATGTACCACACAAACCAAATATTGTTTTATTTATTATTGAAAGTATGGGACGAGAATATTTAGGTGCATTTAATACGCGCAATACTATTTCAAATTATAAAAGCTACACGCCTTTCTTAGACTCTTTGGCACAGCACAGTTTAGTTTTTGATAATGCTTTTGCTAATGGCAGAAAGTCTATACACGGCATGTCATCAGTTTTGGCAGGTATTCCGTCATTTAAAGTCGCTTTTACCTCATCATCATACTCTAACCAAAAGATACAATCTTTGGTTTCAACCTTAAAAGAATTGAATTATGATACTTCATTTTTCCATGGTGCTCCAAACGGATCTATGGGATTTCTAGGTTTTGGTAATATCTTAGGGCTTGATCATTATTACGGTATGACCGAGTTTAATAACGATAGTGAATTTGATGGTATGTGGGGCATTTGGGACGAACCTTTTTTAGAATATACTGCCGATGTTTTAAATACAAAAAAAACACCTTTCTTTGGTTCTGTTTTTACCTTAACATCTCACGATCCTTTCATTCCACCAAAAAAATACACCAATACATTTCCCAAAGGTGATGTTCCAATGCATCGTGTTGTTGGTTACACAGATTATTCGTTTAAAAAATTCTTTGAAAAAGCAAAAAAAATGCCTTGGTTTGATAATACCATTTTTGTTTTTACAGCAGATCACACCAATCAAAAACATTATAAAAAATATCAGAAAGGCATAAACAGATCGGCTGTACCAATTATGTTTTATTCGCCAGATAATTCTTTATCAAAAATAGATTCAACTCTAGCGCAACAAATAGATATTTATCCCACTTTATTGGATATGGTTGGTTATCAAAAACCCTTTAGAAGTTGGGGACGTAGCTTGGTTAGAAATGAAACTACACCTTTTGTAATAACACATACTGGTAATGTTTATTATTTCATACAAGGCAATTATATTTGTGTTTTTGATGGCGTAAAAGCCATTGGATTTTATGCTATAACAGATGACACTTTTAAGCAAAACCTTATAAAAAATTCAACTGCAGAAATGTTGGAAGTAGAACGGAATTGTAAAGCTTACATTGAAGATTATATGAATAGAATTGTAGGGAAACAATTATCTGCTGAGTAATTAAATTATTAAATTCTGTCCAACAACACTATTTATTCTAGCGACATAATAAATTTAGAGAAAGCGTCCCAACATGCTTTGTTACCCGAATTTCCTTCCCACAAAGCTCTAGAGCCATGAATACTTATTGCTTTAGGTTTAAAATGAGTTTGTTGTTTTGATATTACATTTTTAAGCACATCTTCAACTTGTTTAATCTCTTTTTTTGATGAAGTTGCAAAAACTGGAATATTTAAATCCGTAATTGATTTTGCCAAATCAATCCCTTTTAAATATTCTCCTGGGCTAAAAGCTGCAACTGCTTTAATTTTAGAATTTTTAGTTGCAAGCCACAAAACCAATGAAGCAGAATAAGAACTACCAACCAAAAAAATAGGTTGCTTATCATTTAATTTGTAAGCATAATCTATTGCCGAAATCACATCTGGCTTGGCATCCAAATACGAATTTGATAATTTTTTAGCAGCAGCTCGTTTAGCTGTTTCGTTAATAATATGTTTTACTTCTTTTCCAGATCGTTGATCAATTGCCATAGCAGAATAACCCAATTTATTCAATTTCTTTGCCGTTTCAACATATTCACCACGACTAAAGCCTGCTTGGTGACATAATAAGAAAAAACCTTTTTGTTTTTTTACTTGGTATAAATCTGCTGTTATTTTTAAGCCATCTTTAGATGGAAAAGTAATGGTTTTAAAGTTCGTTAAATTTTGATGTACGCCATCCAAAGGTGCTTTTTTAAGAATGGATTCTTTTTGTTTTGTGTTACAGGAGAAAAAAAAGACAATGACTAAAAAATAAGTAAAATATCGCATATTAACTGGATTTTGGATTATTGAAAGGATAAAATTACGCATTTTATTTGTGAGGTTTTTAAAAAAATTTCAATTTTTATTGACCTAATATAAACTTCCTCTATAGTTAAAATTAAATTGAATTCTTTAATCCATAAATAAAATTTATAGTTGTATAAAAAATTGAGATAAATTTAATAAAAAAACAGCCTATTATGTTGTAAATTTGCATTAGAAAATTATTAACATTTAAAATAAAAAAATATGGCATTAGTAGGTAGAAAATTTCCAAATATTGCAGTAGACGCAATGAATGAAATGGGAGACACATTCAAAATCAATGTGTTTGAAGAAGCAGTAAATAAAGGTAAAAAAGTATTACTTTTTTGGTATCCAAAAGATTTTACTTTTGTTTGTCCAACAGAAATATTAGCATTTCAAGACGCATTAGGTGAATTTGAAAAAAGAAACACTATAGTAATTGGTGCATCTGTAGACACTGCAGAGGTTCATTTTGCTTGGTTAAATACTGCAAAAAACAATGGAGGAATTGAAGGTGTAACATTTCCATTATTAGCAGATACAAATCGTAATTTATCTACATTATTGGATATTTTAGATTTAGAAGAAGGTGACTATGATGAAGAAAACGATTTTATTTTAGCTGAAGGTTCAAACGTAACTTATAGAGCAACTTATTTAATTGATGAAGAAGGAAAAATTTTCCATGAAAGTGTTAATGACATGCCATTAGGTAGAAACGTTGGAGAATACTTAAGAATGGTTGATGCTTACACTCATATCCAAGAAAAAGGAGAAGTTTGTCCTGCAAATTGGGAAAAAGGTAAAGATGCAATGGACGCAACAAGAGATGGTGTTTCAAAATACTTAAGCTCTCACTAATAAGTATTAGTAAATCAGTGGTTGGTTTAAAAGAACTAACCATTGATTACTTTGTAATTATTAATTATTAAAATAATAATATGTTTAAAGAATTATCAGAAGACAATTTAGCAGATATCATTGCTGAAAATCCAAAAGTTATCGTACAATACATGGCAACTTGGTGCGGGAATTGTAGAATAATGAAACCTAAATTTAAAAAATTAGCTTCAGAAAATGAAGGCATTCCTTTTATTTTGGTTGACGCAGAAAAGTTTCCAAACTCAAGACAATTAGCCGATGTTGACAATTTACCAACATTTGCAACTTTTGTTGATGGTAAAAAAGTAAATCAAAATCAAACAAATAAATTCGAATTACTAAAAGATTTAGTAAACGAAATAATAAAGATTACTATGAAAATTCCTATTATAAAAAATATTTCAAATTTTATTGAAACAAATGATGAAGATTACATCATAGAGGCTATTGAAGTTTTAGAAAACCTAACAGAAGTACCATCTCTTAAAGATGAAGAATTAGACGTGATAGGAGAATTGATTTCAAACATGTATGGCGCAATAGAAGTTCAAAAAGAAGTTAAAAAAGGCGTTTCTCAAAAAGATGCTCTTAACGGATTTATGAAACGTGTACTAGGCTCCATAGATCAATAATAAAATTATATGTTAAAGATAGAAACCACTAATAAAGATACAATTATTAAATTTGTATCGCCAAGTGTATTGACTCAAGGAAGTTTTGAGTATCACAATGTAGATGACGCTGAAAACTCAAAGTTAGTACAACAACTGTTTTATTTACCTTTCGTAAAAAAAGTATTTATTACTGCTAATTTTATCGCCGTTGAGCGTTTTAAAATTGTAGAATGGAGTGAAGTTCAAACTGATCTAAATCAATTAATTAGCTCATTTATTGAAACGTATGGAGGCGTTTTTAATACCGAAAAAAAAGAACAGAAAATAGCCATTCAAGTTTATGCAGAAAGCACTCCAAACCCTAATGTCACCAAGTTTGTATCAAACAAATCTTTAACACGTCAATTAATTGAATTGAACCGTAATGATGATTCTAGCTTGGTTCCAATTGCTGAAATGCTATTCAATTTTACTTATGTAAAAGAAATTTTTATAAACGACAATTACATTTCAATAGCAAAAGACGATACTGTTGATTGGTTTGAAATCACAACCGAATTACGCAGTTTCATCAGAGAATATTTACAAAAAAATCTTGAAATAGTTAGTGAAAATTACATCTCAAAAACAGTTCAAATACAAGAAGAAGTTGCTAAAGAAACAACGGTTTTAAATTCAATATCAAAAGAAATCATTGCTGTTTTGGATGAATATATTAAACCGGCAGTTACCGCAGATGGTGGAAACATCATGTTTAAAGCGTATAATGAAGATTCGAAAACGTGCTCTGTTGTTTTACAAGGCGCCTGTAGTGGTTGCCCTTCGGCAACAATTACTTTAAAAAATGGAATTGAAGCAACACTTAAACAAATATTACCAGGTAAAATTGAAAGTGTTGTCGCTATTAACGGCTAAACACAATGAATAAGGTTTTCTTATTGCTATAAAAAATAAAAAGAGATTGTATTTAAATACAATCTCTTTTTGTTTTACACTTATTCTTATAATTTTTATTGATTTAAAGGATCATTATTAATTGCTTCAGCTCTTTTAATATTAATATCAAACTCTTGATACAATTCTAGAAGATTAGTAATAGCGCTAATTAAATCTTTTGTTTCAAGTAGAATTCCAAAGAATAAACTCGTATTTTTTGGACTTGATTCTGTTTTATCTGTCCGTATTCTTTTTACTTGATGTTCAATTGATTCAGAAACCTGATTGTATAATTCTTGTTTCTCTGCAATAATTTCACCCAAACCTTCAAAAGAACTCGTGTCAAATGCTTTTTCTATTCGCACTAACATTTTATCCAACTCAGTATCAATCGTTTTAAGCTCAGTAATCTGACTTTTCTTTAGATTCTTATGGTTATTATTAACGTGTTTATAACTCGATTTAGAAATGTAACTTATCGATTGAGAAATGTCTTGTAAATATCCCAAAACCATAATGTAAAAACGACTTGCTTCTGCAGAAGTATCATCCAAAGAACGGATAAAGTAGAATACTTCATCTTTTAATTTATCAACCTCATCGTTTAATTTACTTACGTGTTTGTCAGTTTTCTTTAATTTATCTAAATCGTGACCAGCTAAGTCCTTCGCAACACTTGTGTATAATTTATTCACACGTTTAATTACTTCAGAAATATGACTAGAACTTTCGTCAATTACACCACTTATAGTAATTAATTCTGCTCTGTTTATTTTACGTTCGTTTTTAATTAATTTTTGTTTTTTAGCGTATTTAATATAGTTACGACTTATTAATAAAGTAACAGTTGTTAATAGTAAACCTACTGACACAATACCACCAAGATTAATTAAATATAACGTAATTCCGGCGGCAGTAAAGGCAATAATTGCAGTTGCAAACCAACCTCCAATTACATTAAGCACACCAGCAACACGATAAACAGCACTTTCTCTTCCCCAAGCTCTATCAGCAAGTGATGTTCCCATTGCAACCATAAAAGTTACATAAGTTGTAGACAAAGGTAATTTTAACGAAGTACCAATAGATATTAAAATTCCTGCAACTACTAAATTTACCGATGCTCTTACAGTATCAAAAGCTGGCATTTCATACGATTTGTGTTTTGGCAGTGCAATAACTGATCTTTCAAAACGTGATTCAATCCAATCTAAAGATTTATTTGGCATAATTGCATGCCAAACTTTGTTTAATCCCATAGCGGCTCTTACAGATATTCTAGAAGCGGTTGTTGGTTGAAATTTTTCATCGCCTTCATCTTGTCGTGATAAATCAATCCCTGTTTTAATAACTTCTTTTGCTTTTTTGGAAAACCAAATTGTAACAACCATTACGGCTCCTGCAAATAAAAGCAACCACGTGTTTGATGGTACTTTTTTAGACAAAACGCCCATAGAAAAATCAGTAGCTAAAACACCAGTTTCAAGAAATGCATCATGCCATTCTGTATAGCCATTCCAAGCTGCAATAGGCACACCAATAAAGTTTACTAAATCATTACCCGAAAATGCTAACGCCAAAGAAAAGGTACCAATACCTATAATAACATGTAGAATATTTATTTTTGTAAATTTAGAAATTAAATACGATATCAAAGTCATTACCATTAAACCAAGAGCAAATATCTTCATTAAGTTTTGCTCTAAATAGTCTTTAATATGATACGTTTTATAAAATGAAGTTCCTTTAAAACCCTTAAAGAAAATAAAATATGCAATAATTGTAAGAGCCAAACCACCAAAAATAATACTAATAGTACTATTTTGTTTCTCTACATTAAAGCTAAACAACAATCTAGATATAAATTGCACTAAAGCTCCAATACTAAAGGCGACTACTACTGAGAGAAGTATACCAAAAATAATTTTTGTGGCTGTTTTATGATTAATAAAAGTCCAAATAGCATCTGAATGCAATTCTGGATCTGCCGAAATTTTAATAAACGCCATTGCAACTGCAGCTCCTAATAATTCAAACACAATAGAAACTGTTGTTGAGGTTGGCATTCCTAATGTATTAAATACATCCAAAAGGAGAATATCTGTAATCATTACCGCCATAAAAATGTACATAATATTCTGAAAATTAAACATTCCAGGATTGAAAATACCTTTTCTAGCAACTTCCATCATACCACTTGAAGTTACGGCGCCAACAAACACACCCAAACTTGCAATAATTAAAATGTTTCGCGTACTAATTACTTTGGAACCAATGGCTGAATTTAAAAAATTTACAGCATCATTACTTACACCAACAATTAAATCTACAATAGCTAATATTGCTAAAGCTACAATCATTAAAATATACGGATTTTCCATTTTTTTTTTAAGTTTTATTAATTTTTAAACAAAATTAAATACAAAGCTTTTTTTGAATGTTAATTTAATGTTATCAAATTGTAAAATATTAAAAATTAACAAGAATGTTAATAACTCTTATTTGTAGGATTTAAAATTCGATAAAAATGCCTATTTTAGCAATAGAATAAATACTTATGAGATACCTTAAAATAGCTTTAAAAGCACTAGTTGCACTTATTTTAATAGCACTTGCTGTTGCATTATTTTATTGGAAAAATCAAAGCCCTTCGTATAAAGGCAATTTAAAATTAAAAGATTTAAAATCTCAAGTAGAAATGTATTATGATGATAATGGCGTGCCTCATATTTATGCAGATAATCAAGAAGATGCCTATATTGCTTTAGGATATGCACATGCAAAAGATAGATTGTGGCAAATGGAACTTGTAAGACGAATTGCCTCAGGTAGATTATCAGAGATTTTAGGAAAGGAATTGTTGCCTACCGATAAGTTTTTTTTAGGCTTAGGAATTTCAAGTGCTGCTGACACAACCATTCAAAATATAGACAAATCATCAAAATCCTTTCAATTAACATCAGCGTATTTAAATGGCATCAATCAATTTATTGATGAAGGAACAACACCAATAGAATATATGCTAGTTGGCGTAAAAAAAGAGAATTTTACTATTAAAGATATTTACAATGTTTTTGGATATATGAGTTTTAGTTTTGCAATTGCTCATAAAACCGAACCATTTTTAAGTGACTTAAAACAAAAATTAAGCCCTAAGTATTTAGAGAATTTAGGGATTGATATATTACCAAATACAACCACAATTCCTAACACAGTTTTTGGTGACAATAAAACAAATAGCATAGCATCATCGGTCTCCAAGATTATGGACAACCTACCAGTATCTCCATTTATTGGCTCAAATGCTTGGGTTGTTGGTGCTGAAAAAACTGCCAACGGAAAAGTGATTTTTGCCAATGATCCGCACATTGCATATTCACAACCTACAACGTGGTATCAATCCCATATTGTGTGTCCAGATTTTGAAATTTATGGCTTTAATTTAGCATTAACACCATTTCCTTTATTGGCACATAATCGAAATTTCGCCTATGGCTTAACGATGTTTGAAAATGATGATATCGATTTTTATGAAGAAGTCCTTAATCCAAATAATAGTAATGAATATTTAACAGGATCCGGTTATGAGAAATTCACTTTTAAAAAAGAAGTGATAAAAATAAAAGGAATGCCAAGTGAAGAAATTACAATTAAAATTGGAAAGCACGGACCAATAATGAATGATTTTATTGATGGAATTAATGCGCCAAATCCTATAGCTATGGATTGGATATACACAAAATTTGAAAATAAAATGTTGGATGCATCATATGAAATGTCTCATTCAAACAATTTAGCAGATTTTAAAAATGGTGTTTCTAAAATACACGCACCAGGATTAAATGTAATGTATGGTGATGCTTTGGACAATATTGCTTGGTTTGCAGCCGGGAAACTTTATAAACATACCAATAAAGTAAATACAAAATTTATTTTAAATGGATCAAATGGAAAGGATGAAGTGTTGGAATACACGGATTTCAAATTTAATCCACAAGCTGTCAATCCTTCTTGGAATTATGTCTATTCAGCCAACAATCAGCCAAGTGAAACCGTACACGGTTTGTATCCAGGTTATTATTTACCAGAGAACAGAGCAAAAAGAATTACAGATGTACTTGCAAATTTAACCAACATTTCTACTGCAGAAATGAAAAATTTAATTACTGATGTAACCTCTTCTGTTGTGCCAGATTTAATTAAAATTATTTCAAAAAATATTGATAAAAATACTTTAAACGGTAAAGAAAAATCTGCTTTAAAAATATTAAGAAGTTGGGATGGATCTTATAATTTAAATGAAGTTGCTCCAACAATTTTTACAAAATTTAAATACCGATTTTTAAAAAATGTTTTTGAAGATGAAATGGGCGAAAAAGGCTTTCAGCAATTTTTAAATACACATTTAGTCAAACGACAATTTAATAAGCAAATTAGAGATTCAATTTCTATTTGGAATGATAACATTAAAACATCTAACATTATTGAAAATAGAAAAATAATGATCGCAAAATCTTTTAAAGAATCCATTACTGCCTTAGATAAGCAATTGGGAACCTACATAAGCAAATGGAATTGGCGAAAAGTACATACTGTAGAGTACGAGCACTTAATTGGTAAAAAGGAGTCGTTTATTAAAAAATATTTCAATGTTGGCCCTTTTCCAATTAATGGCGGAAATGAAGTGCTTAATAATCAGATTTTTGATTTAAATGATACTGGAATATATAAAGTAAAAGCAGGACCATCTACACGAAGAATCATTGACTTTAGCGCTATTGAAAATAGTGTCGCAATTATTCCAACAGGACAATCGGGTAACGTATTTAGCGAGTATTATAAAAACCAAACTGATAAGTTTTTAAAAGGCGAATTTGTGAAAATGCTCCTTAATAAAGAAGACATTCAAAAATCTAAAAATAAATTAGTATTAAGTCCTAAATAAAAATTATAGATATTCTTTAGGTATTTCACATACTGGTATAGGAATCATTTTATGTTTATTGGCATTGTTACGTTGCGTAAAAATTGAATAAACTTCTTTTTGTCGACCTTTAAAATCATCTAAAGATTTCTTTAAGTCTTTCATTTTCATTGCCCATTCCAACTCATCATAACTTGCGCCAATTTGATCCTCATCGGTACGTGTATCACCAAACAAACCATCGGTAGGCTGTGCTTTTTGTATAGATTTAGAAACATTCAAATATTTTGCAATTTCATAGACCTCAGACTTCATTAAATCTGCAATTGGACTTAAATCCACGCCACCATCACCGTACTTAGTAAAAAATCCAACGCCAAAATCTTCTACTTTATTTCCTGTACCAGCAACTAAAAGACCATTTAAACCAGCAAAATAGTATAAGGTACTCATTCGCAAACGAGCTCTTGTATTGGCAAGCGACAAATCGACTGTATCATTTTGTTTTTTCTTTGGTACTGATTTTTTAAATTCTTCAAACGTATTGGTTAAATTAATCTCCAAACTTTCAATGTGATCAAATTTAGATTTTAATTGCTTAATGTGTTCTTTGGCTCTATCTACCTGGTTTTCACCTTGATGAATTGGCATCTCTAAACATAAAACCTTAAAACCAGTCATTGCACAAAGGCTTGACGTAACCGCAGAGTCAATACCTCCAGAAATTCCAATGACAAAACCATTAACTTTTGCATTAGTTGCATAATTTTTTAACCATTTTACGATGTGATTTGTAACTTTTTCTACCTTCATATGAAAACAAATTTTTAAATTTGCAACAAATGTAATAAATTTTCGTTTTTTGAAACGAAACAAACGTCTTTTATGAAAAATTATTTTTTAATTAGTCTTCTTTTTATTTTTATTATTTCTTGTAAAGAAGAAAATAAATTAGCTGTAGATGTCTCAAATATTAATGCAGAAGTTACCTTTAAACGATTTGAACAAGTATTTTACGGCTCAAATGAATTGGATTTAAAAAAAATAAAAGCAGAATATCCCTATTTTTTTTCTCATGATGTAGATAGTATTTGGATAAAAAAAATGAAAGATACTGATGAGCAAGAGCTGTATAAAGAAACTCAGAAAGTTTATCCCAATTTAAAATTAGAAAAAGAACAATTAAAAGATTTATTTAAACATATAAAGTATTACTATCCCAAATTTGTAGAACCCAGTAAAGTTGTAACTTTAAATTCTAATGTGTCTTTTGAGCAACGTGTTGTGTATATGGATAGTTTACTATTAATCTCATTAGATGTATTTTTAGGTAAAGATTCTAAAATTTATGAAGATTATCCTGATTATATTAAGGAACAATTTACCAAAGAACATCTAATAGTATCTGTTGCAGAACAACTTGTTAGACCTATTGTATTCCCATCAAAAGATCGTTCTTTTTTAGCTAGAATGATTCAACAAGGGAAAATAAAATATGCTTTGGATGCTTTTTTACCAACAATAACTAATGCAATAAAAAATGGTTACTCAAAAGAAAAGCAAAATTGGGTTGAGGGAAACGAAGCAATGATATGGCAATTTTTTATGGAGAATAAATTATTATATGATACCTCAAAAGAGTTAAATAAACGTTTTATAGATTTTGCCCCTTTTTCTAAATTTTATTTAGATATAGACAATCAATCACCTGGAAGTGTTGGGTCATTTATTGGTTTGCAAATTGTAAAAGCATTTATGAAACATAACGATGTTAGTCTTCCAGACTTAATGATTATGGAAAATGAAACTATTTTTAAAAAATCAAAATACAAACCAAGACGTTAGATAATCTTGGAAAGAATTAATTAATAAAACAATAATAAACATGGCAATAGTAAATAAATCAGAAATAAAAATAAAAGTAGGTTTGGACGAAAACCGAGTACCAGAACAACTGTTTTGGAGTGCAGATGATGGGAATGTTGATAACATGGAATCTAAAGCTGTTCTTTTATCCGTTTGGAATAGTGATGAAAAAGAAACGTATCGTGTAAATTTATGGACAAAAGATATGCCCGTAAATGAAATGAAACAGTTTTTTCACCAAACACTAGTCGCTATGGCAGACACCTTTGAAACAGCAACTGGAGATGATAAAATGACAGCAACTATGCGTGATTTTTGCGATTATTTTGTTGAAAATATGTTAAAAGATTAATATTCTAATTTAAGATTTAGGAATATAATCAAATTGACACCTGTTGTTTTCGTGGTCTCTAGAAGCCCATTGAATACCTTTGATATTTTCAATTTCTCGCATAAACCCTTCAATGAATCCCCAACCAGTCCAGCAAACCGAATGTTCGATTGGTTCTAGATTATTGCTTTGTAAGATACTATAGAAAACACAATTACAAATAAATGCTTTTCCTCCAGTTTTTTCAATTTTTTGAGCAAACCCTAAATCATTTAAAGTAGTTTCAAGTACAAAATCCCAATTTTCTTTGGGGTGCTTGCTCATTATAATTGCAGCTAATTCTCTACCAACCTGTCTTAAAATTGCAAATGAAGCCTTTTTACTTAAAATGTTTGTAGTAGATTCAGCAAAAGCATAAACAATGTCTCTACCTTTTGCGTTTTCACCAACATCAAGATTATTTAAAACAATATCAACAGCTTTGGTGCCAATGATATCTTTCATTAAACCTATTAAAGTGTCGATTACTTCTTTAGTAATACTTCCTTCTATTCGTATAGTTTCGTTATTCATATTATTTTTCTTTTTCAGTTTTCAAATATAGTAATAAAAAAGATAACAAAAAAAGAGTACGAAAATCGTACTCTTTTAAACTTGTATAAATCCTAGAATTTATTATTTTTTATGACGAGGCTCAGAAGAAACACTTACTTTCTTTCTTC
>JAZGEV010000034.1:0-4475 GCA_036478895.1 Flavobacteriaceae bacterium
TGCTATATTTTTTAATACTGCTACTGTATATCTATATTCACTTATTCTATGGAAAAAGATTCATTTTTTTTGAACAGACTATTTAAAAATAAAAAACCAGTCTAAGTTAGACTGGTTTAATAATAAATTTGCGGAGAGTCAGGGATTCGAACCCCGGGAAGGCTTACACCCTCGCTGGTTTTCAAGACCAGTGCATTCAACCACTCTGCCAACTCTCCAATAAAAAACTAATACAAATCAAAATGATTTCATCTAAATAATATCATCGTAACTATTTAGTTTTTTTTGATAAGTAAGAATAAATAATATTTTCTTAATTCTCCATATTTTTCATAACTTATTTTACAAATTTAATCATATAAAAATAGAAATTATTATAAATATGGATGTAGAGTTACAAGCCAAAAATAAAATAGCTACTGATATTAAAAATTTAGAAAAGTATAATTACTCATGTTCTCAAGTTGAAAAGAAACAGTATAATTTTGAAACTACAGTAAAGCAAGCTAATCAAAAAATAAAAGTACTTGTGTATTTTGGTAAAAAAGGAATCAAAACAATTTTCCAAGGGAATGCCGAATCGGTTTTGTTTAAAGAAGTTTATGAAATAGTAACTGGTAATTATAGCTTAGAATTTAAAACTGAAGATTTAGAATACACTAATTATATTGGAACTGATGAAACTGGGAAAGGAGATTATTTTGGACCGTTAGTTGTTTGTGCTATGTATGTAAATGAAGAGGCAATTAAAGAATTAAATAAAATTGGTGTAAAGGATAGTAAAGAGTTAAGCGATCTTCAAATAAATAAAATAGCTCTTATTATGAAAAAGGATTTCCCAAATTATTTTAAAATAATTTTAATTGCTCCGCAAAAGTATAATGAGTTATATAAGAGTTTTCAAAATGTAAATAAATTATTAAACTGGGCACATTCAAAAGTGATTGAAGAGTTACTTTTAACAATTAAAACTGAAACTGTAATTACAGATCAGTTTAGTAAAACTGACTTAAAAATATCGGACAATAAAAACTTTTCTCATATTAGTTTTATTCAAATGCCTAAAGCAGAAAAACATCCAGGAGTTGCAGCTGCTTCAATACTTGCAAGAAATGCTATGAATAATTGGTTCACAAAAAAAGAACACGAAGGATTAAAACTACCAAAAGGAGCTTCCTCACAAGTGAAAGAGGCTGCAAAAATATTATACAAGAAATATGGAATAGATGAATTAAACAACTTAGTCAAATTACATTTTAAGACTACTAAACAAATTGTAAATGAAATTTAAAATATTAAAACATAAATTTTAATTAAATTCAGTAAAGAATTTCAAACTATTGAGGAATAAATGGCAAAAGTTAAAAAAGTAAAACGAATTGGAATATTAACGGGTGGTGGTGATTGTCCTGGATTAAATGCAGTCATTAGAGGAGTAGCAAAACCAGCTCACGATCAAGGCTTAACAGTATTAGGTATTGAAGATGGTTTTGAAGGTTTAGTGGAAGGCAAAGCTCACGAGCTTTATAATAAAGATGTTTCTGGAATTCTTGCTCAGGGTGGAAGTATATTGGGGTCATCTAATAAGGGCGACCCATTCCATTGGCCAGAAGAAGTAGGCGATGAAATTAAAATAATGAATCGTTCAAAGAAAGCAATGAGAAATTACGAAGCATGGAATCTTGATGCAGTAATAGCTATTGGTGGAGATGGTACAATGCACATCTCAAATAAATTAAGCAAGATGGGTATGAACATTGTTGGTGTACCTAAAACAATCGATAATGATTTGGAAGCAACAGATCAAACGTTCGGGCATGATTCTGCTACTTATGTTGTTTCTATGGCACTTGATCGTTTACGTACAACCGCTTCAACACATCATAGAGTAATGGTTATTGAAGTAATGGGGCGTTATGCAGGTTGGATTGCACTTCACGGAGGAATTTCTGGAGGAGCAGATATAATTTTATTACCTGAATTTCCTTTTGATTGGGAAGTTGTTTACGATAAAGTAATGCAAAGAAATATGCAAGGGAAAAGATTCAGTTTAGTTTGTGTTGCTGAAGGAGCAAAAGCAATTGACGGAAAAATGATTGTAAAAGCTAAAGACATAAAACGTACAGACCCTATACAGTTAGGGGGGATTGCGGAACATGTGTCAAAAATGATTTCTGATAATACTGGTCTTGAATGTCGTTATACAGTTTTAGGACATTTGCAAAGAGGAGGAACTCCAACTCCGTATGATAGAATTCTTTCAACTAAGTTTGGAACTTATGCAATTACTTTAGCGATAAAGAAAAAATTTGGTAGGATGGTAGCCTTAAGAGGTACTGATATAACTAGTGTAACAATTGAAGATGCAATAAAAAAACAAAAACTTGTTTCTAAAAAAAGTCAAACTGTAATTTCTGCCATAAAAGTTGGCGTTAGTTTTGGAGTAGAAAAACTATAATTCTTTTGCTTTTATTAAAAAAATATATTAGGTTTTGTATCTGATTTTTATGGGGTCGTAGTTCAGTTGGTTAGAACGCCTGCCTGTCACGCAGGAGGTCGCGAGTTCGAGTCTCGTCGACCCCGCAAAAAAGCCTTTGGGAAACATTGTTTTCAAAGGCTTTTGTTTTTAAAAGTTAAAAATACCGCTTGACCTCTAGTCTTTTATGACCACATTTGACACACTTTTGTACTCCATTTGGATTTGTGTAAAAGGAGTGTTAAAAAATGTATCTCACAAAACCAAAAGACCGACCTTTTTATTACATCGTTTACTATGATGAAAGTAAAAGGACACGAAGATCAACCAAATGTAAAACTAAGTCTGAGGCTTTACTGTTTCTTACAGAATTCAAAAATAATTTTAAGAAGCAAAAGTTAGAAAAGATTATCACGTTCAAAGATTTTAAAAGTGAGTACTTAATCTATTCTGAGAAAAGATTTAGACCAAGTACTATTGATGCATTAAAAACCACATTCAATTTATTTGAAAAAGCAATAGGCAACCCACAGCTTAGAAAAATTGATATTAGAATAGTAGATAATTTCATATCCGACACTTACAATCGTTCAGCATCGTCGGCATCGTTATGTTATAGGACCTTGAGAGCGACGTTCAATAAAGCACTTCAATGGAACTACATTACAACAAATCCATTTAATAATATTAAAGCACCGAAGATAGAAAAGAAATTACCAGTATTTATACCGAACAATGAATTTGCATTGATTATAAAAAATACTGAAAAAGATTTTTTGAGCGATTTATTTATTACTGCATATAATACCGGAATGAGAGCCGGAGAAATTATAAATCTTAAATGGTCTTGGATAGATTTTGACGAACAAATTATTACTATTAAAAATAGTAATAGTTTTAGGACAAAGTCCGGCAATGAAAGGATCATACCAATCAATGAAACTTTAAAAAAAGTTTTAAATACCCGATTTCCAAAAGTGATAAACATTAGTAAAGACGAATATATTTTCTTTAAGGTTAAAGGTTTAAGGCTTAATGTTGACTATGTAAGTAAAAACTTTAAAAAGATTTGTAGAAAACTACAGCTAAATGAAAAATATCACTTCCACACAATACGTCATTCATTCGCATCAAACCTAGTGCAGCAGGGAGTTGATTTATATATTGTAAAAGAACTGCTTGGACACAGCGACCTAAAAACTACACAGATTTACAGCCACTTAAAAAGAAGCAATTTAATAGAAGCAGTTTCAAAACTAAATAAAAATGTTAGTTAAACTAAAACAAGGAGTACTGTTATGAATGAACAAATAGAGACAAAAAGTTTAGCAGATTATGAGAATGGATTAATAGATAAAATGGCGGCTATGGAATTGGGGGTTGAAGGGCTTGCGTATATGCCAGATACAAGTATGAGAACAGATGTTAAGTGTATAGGCTTGCAAAGTATATTTAGAGATTTGGAAAAAGCAATAAGGGAATTTGTGGGCAAGGTGGAAGAAGAAAAAAATATTAGTTAACTAAAAAGAAGGAGTATTATTATGAATGAACAAAAAGAAGAAAAAACATTGTTGGATTATGAGGATGAAATCAATGTAAGAATTGCAGTTGTAAAATTAGGAACTGAAGGTTTAGCCGTTAAACCAGATACTGGTCAACTAGAAAAACAAATGTTTTTTGGTTTGGCAAATGCTTTTGATGAGTTAGAGGGTGTAGTAGTAGAATATATGGATAAAGTGAGAGATGAAAACAAGAGCCTCAAATCCGAACAAACAACATTAAAAAGCCAAAATGAAAAAATGCCATTAGATTATAAAGAACCTACTTATATAATGGATGATGGGACTGTATATGTAGAGCTGGAAGTGATGCGTGAATTTACAGATTTTGCAATTCGCAGTATGGGCAATAAAGATATTATTGATTTCGAGACTTTTTTAATGAATAGAGATAAAAAAATTAACAGTAGAGCAACTGGATAATTAGAAAAAATAAAAGG